>JAFXBO010000222.1 GCA_017521775.1 Clostridia bacterium
AAATCTTGTCATATTTGCATATGGATATCTCATATAAGCATCGGATGCAGAGTGCATTAATTCTGTTGCATTTGTAGGAAAAATCAATGCTTTTGGGCTACCACTCAAAATTAGTGCCACTCTTCCCTCTGTCAGCGCTCTTGCAACCCTGTCAGGACGTTCCGTTGCAAGAATTTGATTTGTTATCATAAAGGTTTTATCCTCAAGCATCTGGGAAAGCTCTTCAATCGAAAAAATGTAGTCAAGAGATACGGAATTTATACGAAAAAGCACTTCATTTACAAGGTCGTCATTAGCAATATCCGATATATACATCACCACTCCCCTTGTTTTGCTCTTTTTTCCTACTTTAACTCCCTCGCATATAAGCTTTTCGTTTTTTATAATTTTTCTTACCAAAGCCGAATTCGTCCTGAGCATTTCGGAAAATGCCTCTTGAGGGCCATATAATGACTGTTCATTATCAGGCTTATCAATTCCTCTATGCTCCCATTTACGAACATCTACCGAAAAAGCATAGTTTATTCCATCAACAAAAAGCCCACAGCTCCCGAAATTAACATCATCAATCACTGTTTCAAAATCATACACCTTCTGAACCTGCGAATGAATAATAAGCTTTTCATATATATCATCTTCAGAAAACTCGTCTGAAATTTTCGGGATTTCTAAAAGCGGCGAAATTATACCATAATCAACAGCAA
Organism: Clostridia bacterium; assembly: GCA_017521775.1. Lineage (GTDB taxonomy): Bacteria > Bacillota > Clostridia > UBA1381 > UBA1381 > RGIG1988. The sequence goes on from JAFXBO010000222.1 coordinate 705, forward strand.
CCGAATCTGTCATACCGTCGTAATGTATTAAAAAAGCTTTAGTTTTGTTAAATATTTTAATTTCTCTTATAACCACATCATTGTTTTTGGGACAATCAAACTTTTTTTTGATATAATTCAGGTTATCGTCATAGTTTTTTGAAATTTCAATATTTTCTTCTTTATTTTCAGAACGGACATCATACACAATATGAGAGTTATTTTTATTAAGGACAAAGGTTTTTTCTTCTTTTGGCATATCAAAAATAAAAAAACGCTTTAATTTATTCAAGAAATTCACAAAATCACTCCAAAATATTTTTGCTTGTTTTGGAATATATTTTCCAATTTTATTAAAAATATACATTGTTTCACGTGAAACATAAAACCCAACATAAAATTATTATAAAATTTTAAAAAAGTTTCACGTGAAACATTTACTTTTTTATAATTTTGTGGTATTATATATATGTATAATGAAAAATATGTGGAAAGGAAAGTTTTATGAGCAAAGTTATAGCTATTATTAATCAAAAGGGCGGGGTTGGAAAGACAACAACTGCAGTTAATTTGGCTGCCTGCCTTGCATATAAAGGCAAAAAAGTGCTTATAATTGATGCAGATGCTCAAGGAAATGCCACAAGCGGACTTGGAATTGATAAAAAAAATGTTGAACTTTCAACATATGATTGCCTTGTTGATGACGAAAAGATTAAGGAAGCAATTATCAGAACAAAATTCAGGAATTTGTCAATTCTTCCTGCCACACAGGAGCTTTCTGCTGCAGATATAGAGCTTTCCTATGAAAAAGAAAGGGAATTTTTCTTTAGAAAAGCCATTTCTCATATAAAAAATGACTATGATTTTATTATTATAGATTCTCCGCCGGCTCTTGGATTGTTAACATTAAATATTATGACTGCCTGCGATTCCGTTTTAATACCAATTCAGTGTGAGTATTATGCTTTGGAAGGGCTTGCTCAACTGATTTCTACTATAAAAACAATAAAGAAATCATTAAACAAGGACCTTGATATCGTGGGAATTGTTGCAACAATGTTTGATAAGCGAACAAATCTATCAGAGCAGGTGTACCAAGAGGTTAAGGATCATTTTCCTGATAAAACCTATGAAACAGTCATTCCAAGAAATATCAGACTTTCCGAAGCCCCAAGCTTTGGTGAGCCTATTATTAAATATGACATTACATCAACAGGGGCAGAGGCGTATTTCTCATTAGCAAAAGAAGTTTTAAAGAACAACTAATATATAAATAGGAAGAAAGAGGTGACAAGATGGCAAAAAAGGGATTAGGAAAAGGCCTTGGAACTATTTTTGGCGATGAGTCAGAGAATATTTTAGAAGGTGCTGTTTCAAACGTTAAAATATCACTTGTTGAACCCAATAAAAATCAGCCTCGTAAAAATTTTGATTTGGACAAGCTTGAGGCTTTGGCTCAATCTTTAAAAGAAAATGGTATGATTCAACCTATTATTGTCACAAAGATAAAAGAGGGAAGATTCTCTATTGTCGCAGGTGAGCGTCGATGGAGAGCTGCAAAATTAGCAGGTTTTTCAGAGGTTCCTGTTATTGTAAAGGATTATTCCGACCAGACAATAACCGAAGTGGCTTTGGTTGAAAATCTTCAAAGAGAGGACTTAAACCCAATTGAAGAAGCTCTTGGATATAAGAGTCTCAACGATTTATACGGCTTGACTCAAGAGGAAATCAGTCAAAAGGTGGGGAAGAGCAGAAGTGCAGTTGCAAACTCAATGCGACTTTTAGCCCTTGATAAAGAAATTCAAAAGCATCTTATTGACGGTTTAATCTCCGAGGGCCACGCAAGAGCCGCGCTATCGCTTGACTCCAAAGAGTTGAGAGAGTTTCTTATTAATCAGGTTATTAATAATGCATTGAATGTGCGTCAGACAGAAACTCTTGCAAAACAGCTTCAAAAGGAGCCAAAAGAAAAGAAAGAAAAGAAAAAGGACATATATAAAATTGAGCTCGAAAGAATTGAAAAAAGAATTTCATCGAGTCTTGGGACTAAGGTTAGAATTTCACACGGAGATAAAAAAGGTAAAATCGAAATTGAGTATTACGGAAATGATGACCTTGAAAGACTGCTTGAGTTACTAAAAATTTGATATAATCCGAAAAAAGTTGTCCTTAAAAACATGTCAAAAACAGATTTTTAAGGCATTGCCTATGAATTTATATTAAAAACAATAAAAACGTCTTAGATCTCATTTTTGGGCTTTATATAAGGAGTGAACAAAATGGAAGAAAAAAAGAGCAACCGTTCCTTGTTTTTATATACTGCATTAATTTTTATTGCAGCAATAGCAGTTATCGCACTTTCATTTTTCAGCCAGATTAATGCTGAGAAATCCCGAGAGGCTCTTTTAGTAGAGGAAAAGAGCGCAAACTCTATTATGGAGAAAACTGCTCAGTTAAGCGAGGAAAACAGAATTTTATTAGAAACAACAAATTCACTGAACAAAAAAATTGAAGAATTAACAAACGAAAATACACAGATGGCAGAAAGAGTTTTGTCACTCGACAAACAAATGAATAATGCAAAAATAATGTATGATGTATTCAATAACATTCAAATCGGGGACATAAAACAAGCAGCAAAGGATTTTGAGTCGCTTGACCCTATGTTCTTCACAGAGGAACAGGAAATTTTTTATAATTACTTACAAAAAAGAATAAGAAAACTATATTAAAAGGATGGGATAACAAATGTTAGACATTAAAATATTGAGATCTGAACCTGACAAAATCAGAGAGGCATTAAAAAACCGTTGCAACGACTTAGACATTACTCCTGCAATAGAGCTTGACGCAAAGAGAAGAGAGCTTTTGACTGATGTTGAGCAGAAGAAGGCAAAGCAAAATGAGATAACCAAAAAAATTCCTGCAATGAAAAAAGCAGGGGAGAATACAGATGCAATTTTTGCCGAAATGAGAGAATTATCCGATGAAATCAAAAAGGATGATGCAAAGATTTCTGAGATTGATGAAGAGTTAAGAAACTTTATGTTAAGAATTCCCAACATTCCAAATTTAAGTGTCCCTGTTGGTGCAGATGACAGCGAAAATGTTGAGATGAGAAAATTCTCTACTCCAAGAGAATTTACTTTTGAACCAAAAGCACACTGGGAAATAGGAGTTGATTTAGATATTCTTGATTTTGACAGAGGTGCAAAGATTGCAGGCTCAAGATTTACAGTTTATAAAGGTTTGGGCGCAAGACTCGAGCGAGCAGTTATTCAGTTCTTTTTAAACACCCACACCGAAGAATCAGGCTACACAGAAATTTTCCCACCATATATGGTTAATCGTGCATCAATGACAGGAACAGGTCAATTACCTAAATTTGAAGAAGATGCATTCAAGGTTGAAAATAATGGATACTTCTTAATTCCAACTGCTGAAGTTCCTGTTACTAACCTATATAGAGACGAAATCTTAGAAGGCGATAAGCTTCCTATTAAATTCTGTGCATACTCTGCTTGCTTCAGAGCAGAAGCAGGTTCTGCAGGAAGAGATACAAGAGGACTAATTCGTCAGCATCAATTTAATAAAGTTGAGCTTGTTAAGTTTGCAAATCCTGAAAACAGCTATGAAGAACTTGAAAAGCTTACAAATGACGCAGAAAAGCTACTACAGTTATTGAATATTCCATATAGAGTTGTATGTCTGTCAACAGGAGATTTGGGCTTCTCATCTGCTAAAACTTATGATATAGAGGTATGGATGCCAAGCTACGGAAGATATGTTGAAATTTCTTCATGCTCAAACTTTGAAGATTATCAGGCAAGAAGAGCAAATATAAGATTTAAAAATAACCCTAAAGATAAAGCACAATTTGTTCATACACTAAATGGTTCAGGACTTGCTGTCGGAAGAACAGTTGCTGCAATTTTGGAAAACTTCCAAAATGAAGATGGTTCTGTAACAATTCCTGAGGTTTTGGTTCCATATATGGGAACAGATAAAATCTCAAAATAAGAGCCAAAAAAGTTCAGTTTGGGGAAAAATTATAAGTTACAAAAATATATGTTGTTATGTAAACTAAAATTATTTTTATACAGCGTTAAAAACAGGGTTATCCACACCCTAAATGGCTAAATTTGACATATTTACGTGGAGTTATCCACTTTTTCCACACTGTTATACAACTTACGCAAAATCGTTAAAACCCTTGAAAATACTTGCTTTTTGACAAATTGTGTTTAGTTTACATATAATTCTGTCGAAAAAATGAGTTAATTTAATCACTTTTCCACACCATAAAGTGAATAAGTTGGATAACTTATAAAAATAAGCAAGCAATAAAGCCATTTTTTGATAAGGAAAACTTTTGTTTTAAAATGGACAAGTGTGAATAACTTTTTAAAAAAGGACGTATGAAAATGATAACTCCAAGATTACAAATGATTATAGATTTAGTCTCTGAAAAAACTATTGCAGACATCGGAACTGACCATGCGTATATTCCAATTAAGCTTGCATCAATGGGCCAAATTGAAAAAGCGATTGCGACCGATAAAAATGAGGGGCCATTAAAAATTGCTGAGGAAAATGTATTCAGATACGGACTTTCAGATAAAGTAAGCCTAAGACTTGGTTCGGGACTTGATCCAATAAATGAGGGAGAGTGTGAGCTTTTAATAATTGCAGGAATGGGTGGTAAGCTTATCGGTGATATAATTGAAGATAATCTTAGTAAATCAAAAAGCTTTAAATTATTACTTCAACCGATGAATGCTCAGGCAGAGCTTCGCAAAAGACTTATAAATCTGGGATTTAAGATTACAAAGGAATCACTTTCCTGTGAGGGGTTTAAAGTTTATAACGCATTTTGCTGCGAGAGAGGAAAACAAAAACTACCTGAAGAAAAATTTCTTCATATTCCTCTTGAACTTTCTTGCAACAAGTATTATAATATGTTAGTAGATAAAAAAATTCGTGAGCTAAATAAGATTATTAAAGGTCTTGAAAATGCTAAGACACCTGATTATTCTGAAATTGATTATTATAAGAATCTATTGGGTAAAATTGAAAATATGAATCAGAAGGGATTATGACAATGAAAATTAAGGAAGGTTTTATTTTAAGAGAAGTTGCCGGAACTTTTGTTATTATATCTACAGGTGACGACAATCTTGACTTTAAGGGCGTTATAACCGTTAATGAGGTTGGGGCTCTCATTTGGCGCGGAGTTGAAGCAGGGAAGAGTACCGAAGAAATTGTTGATAAAATTTTATCTGAATATGATGTTCAAAGGGATGTTGCAACAGTTGATTGCGATGAGTTTTTGCAACAGTTAATCGATAAAAATATTATTGAAAAATAAAAATATCCTTAATTTCATCACGAATTTTTACATATTAAAAATAAAGCAACCGTCTTTTTAAAAGACGATTGCTTTTTTATTATCATTCATTATAACCATTTGGATGTTTACTTTGCCATCTCCAGCTATCTTCACACATTTCTTTTACTTCTCTTGTTGCTTCCCACGAAAGTTCATCTTTGGCTTTCTTAGGATTTGCATAACACTCTGCTATATCACCTGGTCTTCTTTCATCTATCTGATAAGGAATTTTTTTGCCACATGCTTCTTCAAAAGCGTGCATAAGCTCTAAAACTGAATATCCGTTACCTGTTCCGAGATTATAAATATGTACTCCTGATTCTCCCGTTTTCTTTTCAATAGACTTTAAATGTCCCAATGCCAAATCAACAACATGGATATAGTCTCTTACACCCGTTCCGTCTTTTGTATCATAATCATCTCCAAAGACATGAAGCTTTTCTAATTTTCCTACTGCAACCTGAGAAATATATGACAAAAGATTATTTGGAACACCCTTTGGATCCTCACCCATATCTCCGCATTTATTTGCACCAATCGGATTAAAATATCTCAAAAGTGTTATTGACCACTTATTATTTGCCTTATAAACATCCTGCAATATATTTTCAATCATCAATTTTGTTGAACCGTATGGATTTGTTGTTGACAAAGGAAAATCCTCTGTAATAGGCACAGTTTTCGGAGTTCCGTAAAC
>JAFXBO010000223.1 GCA_017521775.1 Clostridia bacterium
AAAGTCCACACGCAGGAGCTGTTATCCCCGCTCTCTTTCTGTCGAGAGAATCAATTATTTCGGGCATTTCCTCCCAATTAATCTTCCCATTTCCTGCAAAAACAAGCGTTCCCACAATAATTCTTACCATATTGTATAAAAATCCGTCGCCTGTTACCTTTATGCTGATTATATCATTTTCTTTTGTAATATCTAAATTGTGAATAGTCCTTACTGTTGTCTTGACTGTAAATCCTGCTGCTGCAAATCCAATAAAGTCGTGAGTTCCCAAAAAACATTGGGCAGCTTTTTTCATTTTATCTATATCAATATCATATCTGTAGTGCCATGCACGATTATTTAAGAAAGCGTTTGGGTATTTAGAATTTAAAATCTTATATGTATAAGTCTTTCCCACTGCACTCTTATGTGCATCAAAATCCTCATCCATATCCTCTGCTCCGATACAAATAATGTCCTCAGGCAAAAATCTGTTTAATGCATACGAAAACTTCTCACATTCAATTTTTGATTCTGTTTTAAAGCTGCACACATAGTTTTCTGCGTGCACACCAGTATCTGTTCTGCCACAACCTGATAACTTAGGACGAACACCTGTTAATTTTTTTATAGCATCTTCAATGACACCCTGTATTGTTACAGCATTCTCCTGAATTTGCCATCCATGGTAATTCGTGCCATCATATTGTATTGTTAACTTTAAATTTCTCATTTTTACCTCTTAAAGAATATATCCTATTATTGCAACCAACACAATAAATGCTCCACAATATATAATTGCCATATAATCTGTTTTACATAATTTCATCTGCTTCATTCTTGTCCTGTTTGCTCCACCGTGATAACACCTTGAATCCATTGCTGTAGCAAGCTCGTCTGCTCTTCTGAAAGCACTTACAAAAAGCGGAACTAAAAGTGGAATCATCGCTTTTGCACGCATTATAATATTACCACTCTCAAAATCAGCACCCCTTGCCTTTTGTGCTTTTATAATTTTGTCAGCCTCCTCTGCAATAGTAGGAATAAACCTGATTGCTATCGACATCATCATAGCAATTTCGTGAGCAGGAACTTTTATTACCTTTAATGGTGATAAAACTGCCTCAATGGCATCTGTTAACATTATCGGAGATGTTGTAAGTGTAAGAATTGAAGTACCACAAACCAACAATGTTAATCTCAATAGAATTATTAATCCCATTTTAATTCCCTGCAATGTGATTTTAGCTGTTAATCCAAATACATTTAATTGCCATACTACATCCCCTGGTGTTAAAAAGAGATTTATAAAAACTGTGAAAATTATAATAAAAAGCATTGGTTTTAACCCTTTGAGGTAATACCCCAAGGGGATTTTTGTCATAAGTATCACCAAAATAGTAGCCAAAGTTAAAAAGAAATAGGAACTTGGTTTTGTGACAACAAATAAAATGATAATAAATAAAAATGTTAAAATAAGCTTCAGCCTTGCATCTAATTTATGCACAACTGATTTTCCGGCAATATATTGCCCTATTGTTATATCCTTAAACATCAGAATTTCCCTTCATTATGTCTGATATGATTTTAGTTGCATATCCAACTGTATAAATATCTCTCGGAAGCTTGGCTCCCTTTTCTATCAAGCGATTTATAAGCATAGTAACCTGTGGAACTGCAAGTCCGATTTTCTCAAGTTCTGCTCCTCTTTCAAACACCTTTGCAACAGGCTCATGAGCATAAACCGAGCCATTGTTCATAACTATAATATTTTTTGCAACCCTTGCAACATCCTCCATGCTATGAGATACAAGGATTATTGTCATTTTAGTGTTTTCGTGAAGATTTGTTAAAAGCTCCAACAATCTGTCTCTGCCACTTGGGTCAAGTCCTGCCGTTGGCTCATCAAGTATCAATATTTCAGGGTGCATTGAAATAACACCTGCTATCGCAACTCGTCTTTTTTGACCTCCGGAAAGTTCAAACGGAGATTTTTCCAACACTTCCTCACTAAGATTAACAGCGTGTATTGCTTCCTTCACTCTTATTTCGATTTCTTCGTCAGAAATACCCATATTTTTCGGACCGAAGGCAATATCTTTATATACAGTTTCTTCAAAAAGCTGATTTTCAGGATACTGAAACACCAGACCAACCTTTTGTCTTATTTCTTTCATATTGGTTTTAGAGTCTGTTATCTCAATATCGTTTATATAAATCTTGCCACTTGTCGGTTTAATAAGGCCGTTAAGATGTTGAATAAGTGTTGATTTCCCCGAGCCTGTATGTCCTATAACAGCAACAAAATCTTTATCAGGAATTTCTAAATTTATATCCTTTAATGCTTGCATTTCATAGGGCATACCAGGTTGGTAAATATAATTTAAATGTTCTATTTTAATCATTGGTTAAGTCCTCTTTTAAGATATTTAATAAGCACATCTGCACATTCGTCTATGCTTATTATATCAGACGGAATTTCATATCCCATTTCAATCAGATTATGTGTAAGCTCGGTTACCTGTGGAACATCAAGGCCAAAACCTTTTAATTCCTCTGCGTGAGAAAAGACCTCTTTAGGCTCTCCGTCCATCATAACATTACCCTTATGCATAACTATAACTCTGTCAGCCTCTACTGCCTCATCCATATAATGAGTTATTAATATAACAGTTATATTTTTGTTTTCATTAAGCATTTTTATAGTAGAAATGACTTCTTTTCTTCCTCTTGGGTCAAGCATTGCAGTAGGCTCATCTAAGATTATACATTCAGGCTCCATAGCAAGAATAGATGCAATTGCAACTCTTTGCTTCTGACCACCTGAAAGACCTGCAGTAGATGCTCCACTAAATTCACTCATTCCAACTACCTTAAGAGAATCATCAACTCTTTTTCTTATCTCACCTGATGGAATTCCCAGATTTTCAGGTGCAAATGCAACCTCATCCTCAACAATCGCTGCAACAATCTGATTATCGGGATTTTGAAAAACCATCCCTGCATCTTTTCTTATTTCAAAGACCAAATCTTCATCCTTAGTATCCATTCCACTTACATACACTTTCCCGCCTGTTGGCAATAAAATAGCATTAAAATGCTTTGCAAGTGTTGATTTTCCACATCCATTGTGGCCTAAAATTGCAGTAAAGCTTCCTTTTTTTATTTCTATATTCAAATTTTCAAACACATTTTTCTTAACCTCATCCTCATAAGAGGAATAGGAATATGTCAAATTTTCTGTCTTAATCATTACTTTCCCTTTCCCAACGAACTGATAATCCACACGGAAGAGCTATATCCTTTTTCTCCATTGGGATTCCAATTTCATCAGAACTAACCTTGCCTTTATATTTTTTTTGAAGTGTCAAATTTAAAATATTTGAAATAACTGTTGCACAAAGACCTGTGGTATATGAATTGACAAGGAAAAACAAAGGGTTATCAGATAATACTTTAATACAATCACAAATAAGAGGATACAACTCATCCTCTATCTTCCAAAGCTCTCCTGATGGACCTCTTCCATATGACGGTGGGTCCATAATAACAGCGTCATATTGCTTTCCTCTTCTTATTTCTCTTGCAACAAACTTTTTAACATCATCAACAATGTATCGAACAGGCTTATCTGCCAAACCTGAGGAAATAACATTTTCCTTTGCCCAGCTAACCATTCCTTTTGATGCATCAACATGGCACACCTCTGCTCCTGCAGCTAATGCTGCAACAGTTGCTCCACCTGTATATGCAAATAAGTTTAAAACCTTAATAGGTCTGTCTGAATTTTTAATCAGTTCTGAAAACCAATCCCAGTTAACTGCCTGTTCAGGAAACAGTCCTGTATGCTTAAATCCCATCGGTTTAATATTGAAAGTTAAATCTCTGTAATTAATTGTCCATCTTTCAGGCAGACTTTTCTTTTTATATTCCCAATATCCTCCACCTGAATTACTCCTGTGATAATGAGCATATGAATCTTCCCAGAGCTCCCTACAGCTCCTATCCTCCCAAACCGCCTGAGGCTCAGGACGCCTTAATAAATACTCACCCCAGTATTCAAGCTTTTCACCGTTTGATGTATCAATAAGTCTGTAATCTTCCCATTTATCTGCAAGCCACATATCTCTTTAGCCTTTCATTTGTATATTTGTACAATTCTCCACTATAAATATACCATTTTACCTGCTTTTTGTCAAGAGAAATCAGGAATTGAAAGTGATTTGAAAAAATGTTGAAGAGTGATATGATATGTGATATAATATACTAAAAAACGAAAGGAAATATAAAATGTATAAGCATATATTGGATTCGTGCAATCTGTGTCCAAGAAACTGCCATGTTAACCGAAACAAAGGTGTGCTGGGTTTTTGCAAAACTGATAACAGGTTGAAGATAGCAAAAGCATATCTTCATCAGTGGGAGGAGCCTTCTATTTCAGGTGCAAATGGTTCGGGAACAGTATTCTTTTCTCATTGTAATATGGGGTGCGTATTCTGCCAGAATTATGAAATAAGCTCAAACCACCACGGAAAATACATAAGTGTTGAAGAGTTATCAGGAATATTTCTTGATTTGCAAAAAGAAAAGGCTCACAACATAAATCTTGTTACTCCCACACATTATATTCCACAAATAGCCGAGGCTATTATTTTAGCAAAAAACAATGGTCTTACCATTCCTGTTGTATATAACTGTGGTGGCTATGAAAATGTTCAGGCACTAAAGCTTTTATACGGATTAATAGATATTTATATGCCTGATATAAAATACTTTGATAATAAATATGCTGTTAAATATTCAAATGCCCCTGATTATTTTAAATATGCAAAAAAAGCGCTTTCAGAAATGTATAGTCAGGTTGGAAAAAATGAATTTGATGACGAAGGCTTGATGAAAAAAGGTATAATAGTACGACATATGATGCTACCAGGACTTTTATTTGATTCAAAAAAAATATTAGATTACCTGTATTCTGAATATGGCGATAACATTTATATAAGCATAATGAGTCAATATACTCCTATGCCGAATGTTATAGATTATCCTGAAATAAACAAAAGGGTATCAAAAGAATATTATGATTCTCTTGTTGACTATGCATCAAAAATCGGAATAACAAATGCATACATTCAGGACGGAGCATCTGCTAAAGAGAGCTTTATACCTGATTTTTATACAGACTTTTAAATATAGTAAAATCAGCAGTAATCTTAAAGATTGCTGCTGATTTTAAACTATTTCCTACCAATTATAATTCCATATACAATACTTATGATAGCATAAGGTATCAATAAAAACAAACAAATCATTAAGCAAACAGGAGGCAACAAAATGCTTATTAAAAACAAAATTCCCATAATGACTGTTTCATAGCCTATAAATCTGTTAATTTTTCTTGCTTTTTCCTTTTCAATATTAAAACCATTAATACTGTCAAATTCAGGAAGATATTTTCCTGTTACAATAAAAAGTACACCTACTATAAAAGCAACTGCTTTTCTTATGTCCAAATCCCAACCAAGACTATACCCTAAAGTCACTATATACAAGAATACTGTAACACACGGAATAATCCACTTGGTAACAGCTTCAAACTTTTTTATTTCTTTATTCTTTTGCACATTTGTATCATTCATAAAACAACAGAATGCCTGTAGTGCCACCATTAACACAGGAAGACCAAAAACGACACATCCCTTTGGTGCGAAATTATCTGCAACACCATAAAAATTGAAATGAATTGCCATCACATCAGGTAGCTTATCCCATAGTGCAATACCTAATAGTATAGGCAACAAGCAAACAATACTTGTAATAATAAAAACTCTCCATTTAAAAAATTTCATTATTTATTCCCCCTAACATATAAATCCTTTGAATCATTCTGTATTTATTACTTTTAATATATACTGACAATGTGTTTTTGCTATCGTATAACCTCTTTTGCGACGCTTATGAATTCACCCATTGCCCTTGTGCAATATTTATTTCTCCTATGGGCAACACACAGGTTTCTGTTACTATGTTCTTTTCCAAAATCATATAACACTACATTTTTTGATAGATTTCCATACTTTAAAAAGGTATCGGTAATAAAGCTTACACCCATACCTAAATCCACAAGAGCATAAGATATGTTAAGCTGGTCAACATTAAAAATTGCTTTTGGCTCAATATTGTTTTCATGGAAAATATGCATCGCTCTGGTACGCATATCATTACCATTTTTCAAAAGTATAAACTTTTCATTTTTAAATATTTCAATTGATACAGATTTTACACTATTCAAATCAATGCTATTGTTATAAATACTATCAGGAAGTATTTGAAATTCCTTTAGCTTATCGTTAATTTTATTGTTTTTAGGGACGCAAATTAAAATTTTCTCATTTGTTAAACTATGTATTTTATATTCATCTACAACATCATCAAAGCTATCAATAAAAATATCTATTTCATCTTTTTTCGCCATATCCCTTAAGTTATTCGAGTTTGCTTCCACAAGTGTAACATCTATATTAGGGTGTAACGATGTGTAACGGTTGATTATCTGTGGCAAAACATATGAGGAAATGTGGTTTGTAGCACCTATAGTAATCTGTCCGTTGTCTATGTTGTAGATATCATTAATTTTATGCTTAAACTCATTCTCTACTTTTATTATCTGCTCCACTGCAGCTATGTACTCTTCCCCTACCTCTGTGAGTTTGACAACTTTTCCTGTTCTTTCAAAAATTTCTGCTCCCACTCTTTTTTCAATATTTTTTATAGCAGCACTCAAGGATGGTTGAGATATAAACAGTTTTTGTGCTGCTTTGGTAAAACTACCTTCCTTGTATAACTGATATACGTATTCATATTTACTAAACATATTCCACCTCTATAGTTTATTTCTATAATTTTTATTTTAAAAAAGTATTTGACTATATACTACCACTTCTTTATAATAAAATCAAGAGTTTTAAAGGAGATTTTTAATATGTTAAAGAGATTTTTTGAATATATGCTAATGATAATATTTGCTTTTTTATCAGCACTTAACTACTCAGTATTTATTTTCCCCAACAAATTTGCACCTGCAGGAATTGACGGAATATGCACAATGATACAGGATGTTTCAAATATAAGTATGGGTTATCTTTCACTAGTTGTTAA
>JAFXBO010000224.1 GCA_017521775.1 Clostridia bacterium
AAATTTTAAATCAAATGTTATTGTTCCATACAGTGACTATGATTTCTTGGAAGAATTGATGGATAAAGAAAAGTTCTATGCTTTATGTGAAAAGCATGGAATTGATTATCCAAAGACATATATTTGCACAGCAAGAGACTATGAAAATGTTAATGTTCATTTTGATGCACCATATATATTAAAGCCTGCAAATCAGGTTGAATATTATAAACATAAATTTGAAGGACAGAAAAAGGTATTTAAGATTGACACTAAAGAAGAATTGGAAGATGTTATTAAAAAGGTGTATGCAGCAGGTTATACTGATAATATGATTGTTCAGGATTTTCTTCCTGGTGATGACACTTATTTGAGAGTTTTGACAAGTTATTCTGATAAGAATGGCAAGGTTAAAATGATGTGCTTAGGTCATGTTTTATTAGAAGAGCACACACCCTACGGAATTGGAAACCACGCAGTTATAATAACAGAATATGAACCTGAATTAATGGAAAAGTTTAAAGTTCTTCTTGAGGAAATAGGGTACAAAGGTTTTTCTAACTTCGACATTAAATATGATTACAGAGATAAAAAATATAAAGCCTTTGAAATTAACACAAGACAGGGAAGAAGTAATTTCTATGTAACTGGTTCAGGCCATAATATCGCAGAGCTTTTGGTTGAGGATTTTATCTACAATAATCCTATTGAAGAGGATATTGCAAAAAATGAACATTTGTGGATGGTTGTTCCAAAAGGGGTTGCATATAAATATGCACCTGAATACAAGGACAGAATGAAAAGACTTATAAAAACAGGTAAATATGTCAACCCTTTGAGATTAAAGGAAGATAATGATATTGAAAGACTATATAGATTAGGTCGTTCGCAGTTGGCACATTATATGAAATTTAAAAAATATTACAAGAAATAAATCTAAGGGAGTTTTTTATATGAAAAAGCTTGGTGTAATCGGTGGTATGGGTCCTATGGCAACGCAGTTGTTTTATAAAAATACAATCGAAATGACAGATGCTAACTGCGACCAGGAACATATTGATATGATAATTTTGAGCCATGCAAGTATGCCTGACAGAACTGCATCAATTAAGAGTAATCAGACAGATGATGTATTTAATAAGCTGTTAAATGATGCAAAAATGCTCGAAGAAAACGGAGTTTGTGCAATCGCAATTCCTTGTAACACTTCACATTATTTTTGGGAGAAACTTCAAAAGGAAATTGATACTCCGATAATAAATATGGTTAGAGAAACAGTCCTTTCAATAAAGGAGAATAATCCGACAATAAAAAAAATTGGACTTTTAGCTACTGACGGAACAGTTTTTTCAGGGATTTATAACAAAGAATGCGAAAGAGTCGGGATAGAGTGTGTAACACCTGATGAAGAGATACAAAAGGTTGTTATGGATATTATCTATAATCAGATAAAAAAAGGTGAAAACGGAAATATGGAAGATTTTGAGAAAGTTGATATTTTCTTGAAAAAATCAGGCTGTGAGGCTGCAATTCTTGCATGTACCGAGTTATCTTGTTTTAAAGATAATCACGAGTTGACAGACTTTTATGTTGATGCTATGCAGGTGCTATCTAAAAAAGCAATTACGATGTGTGGAAGAAAGTTAAGATAAATATTTCGGAGGGTTTTATGGTTTACAATATAGAAAAATATATTGAGATACTAAAGAATAATAATCTTATAGCAGAAAGTTCAATAAATAACGATGCTATGATTGAAAATCTTACTTACAATTCTAAACTGGTTACAAAAAACACTCTTTTTGTGTGCAAGGGTGCACATTTTAAAGTGGAATATCTGATTGATGCAAAGAAAAGTGGTGCAATTTGCTATATTTCTGAAAAGAAGTACGATATTGATATGGATTATATTATTGTCAACGATATAAGACGAACAATTGCACTTTTATTTAATGCGTTTTATGATAATGCATGGAACAAGCTTTCATTAATTGGTATAACAGGTACAAAGGGTAAATCAACAACCACTTATTTCATAAAGTACATTCTTGATGAATATTTAAAAAGCGCAGGTAAAAAAAGAAGTGGAGTCATATCATCTATCGATACCTATGATGGTGTTGAAGAATTTGAATCACATCTTACAACACCTGAAGCAGGAGAGCTTTTAAAGCACTTTGATAATGCAGTAAATTCTCAGATTGAATATATGACAATGGAGGTTTCTTCGCAAGCCTTAAAGTATGACAGAGTGTTCGGCGTGGGCTTTGGTGTAGGGTGTTATCTTAATATCGGCGAGGACCATATAAGTGATGTTGAGCATCCTGATTTTGAGGACTATTTCCAATCTAAAATGAAATTATTTGAACAAAGCAAAACGGCTTGTGTAAGTCTTGATACATTAAGAAAAGAAGATGTTTTAAAAGCATCGGAAACTTGCGAAAAAAGAATTACATTCTCTATGCAGGATCAAAGTGCAGACATCTATGCATATGATGTTAAAAAATCAGGTAATGACACAGTTTTCAAAGTCAGAACACCTGAATATACAGAGGAAATAACCCTTACTATTCCGGGACTTTTCAATGTTCAGAATGCACTTGCTGCAATAGCAGTTTGCTATTCGCTTAATATTCCAAAGCATTATATATATGTTGGCTTGATGAAAGCAAGGTCCTCAGGAAGAATGGAGATTTATTCAAATTCCGATAACAGTGTTATCGTAATAGTCGATTACGCTCACAACAAATTAAGCTTTGAGAGTTTATATAATTCTGTATTAAAGGAATTCCCTAACAGAAGAGTTGTGACAGTTTTTGGCTGTCCCGGTAAAAAGGCATTCCAAAGACGAAAGGATTTGGGAGAATTATCAGGAAAATATTCTGATTTTGTATATATAACAGAGGAGGACCCTGGAGAAGAACCTCTTATAAATATCTGCGAAGAAATTGCAGAGCATGTTAAGGCACAAAACTGTGCTTATGAAATAGAGGAAGACAGAGGAGAGGCTATTAAAAAAGCTATATTCTCATCCGATAGAGACAGTATAATCCTTATAACAGGCAAGGGTAATGAAACAAGACAAAAAAGAGGAATTGAATATGTCCCTTGCTTAACAGATGTTGATTATACTAAGAAGTATATTAAGGAATTTGATGTATCAAAAAAAATTGATGCTTCCGAAAAAATAAGTAATTTTCAAAGTGTTTTGCCTGCATTTCGGAAGCTTTATAATAAAACTATTTTAGTTAAGCTTGGTGGAAGTATTTTAGAAGATAACAATCTTATTAAAAATATTTTTGAAGATATTGCTATGCTCAAAATGGTTGGGGCAAAGGTTGTGATTGTTCACGGCGGAGGCAAGAAGATTTCTGCAAATCTTAATAAAAACAATATAAAAACCGAGTTTATTGGTGGTTACAGAGTAACTGGTGCAGATGCTATTGAAATTGTTGAACAGGTGTTGTCGGGCAGTGTAAATAAATATATTGTTCAGGGCTTAAAAAATGAGAAAATAGATGCTTGTGGAATTTCAGGTAAGGATGCAGGACTGATATTGGCAGAAAGAAAGGTGATATCAGAGGGTGATATTGGTTATGTCGGAAATATCAAGTCTGTCGATACAAAAATTATTGATTTAATGCTTGAAAATAACATTGTTCCTGTTATTTCTCCAATTTCATCATCTCTTGACGGTGAAACACTAAATGTTAATGCAGATGACGCAGCTCTTGAAATTGCAGAGGCACTAAAAGTCAACACTCTTGTGTTCTTAACAGATGTTGATGGTATTTTGTTAGATATTAATAACAGCAGTACAATAATTAATAATGTACCTATAAAAAAATGCAGGGAGCTTTTGGAAAACGGATTTATTGGTGGAGGAATGCTTCCAAAACTTAAAAATTGCATAAGCTCTGTTGAAAACGGAGTTAATGAGGTTGCAATTATTAATGGTACAGTTAAATACAATTTGATATCTTATTTTATTACAGAAGGAAAGATTGGTTCGACAATCTATTGATTTAAGGGGTTTTATAATGAACAAAAATGAATATATGAAAAGCGTATTTGGTGTGTCGGAAAGTGTTTTGGAATTGATTGACAGAGCCGAAGAAAAAATATCTGAT
>JAFXBO010000225.1 GCA_017521775.1 Clostridia bacterium
AATGAAAAGTGGTTAAGGAAAAACAGTGAAAAAATTAAGGAAAATTTAGTAGGTCCTATTATTCACTGTTCTCCTGTCTTGACACGAGTGAGAATTTTGACGAAAGGAGTGTTTTGATGAAAAAGAAAATTATAACTTAGAGTTTCCAAAGCCAGGAGAGTATTCTTATAATTACATAATTGGTATATATTCATTGGATGATAATATTTTGTATGTTTTTGAAATGGATACATGATAAAGATTCTAAATACTATGCAAGGTTAGGTTTTACTTGTGTCAAGTCTATAAAATTTAAAAGATTAGTTTGCCGATTTTGATATTTACATATACTATCGGGAGCGAGAAAATCCAGTATTCTCGCGGGTTCTGATGGAAAATGTTCGGGTGAATTTAGTAGGTCCTATTATTCACTGTTCTCCGGTCTTGACACGAGTAAGCAGTGTGACGAATGGTGGAGAAATATAAAAACAAATACAATAGAGGAAGAAATAAGTATGGGTTATTTAGTTTTAGGAGTTGTTAGCTTGGTAATTTGTTTTATTGCAGCATTGGAATTTTCTGCAATTGCCAGCAAGAAAGGTTATGATGATGCAAAGTACTTTTGCTATCCGTTTCTTTTAGGGATAATTGGTATGTTAATAGTAATTGCATTGCCAGATCGAGGCGACAAATATAATGTTGTAAGTGTAAATAACAATAAAAAAAACTCTCTCGATTATCAGAATATTGAGAAAAAGGTTGATATCGCGCACAGTGACAATAAAGAAAACGAAAAAGAAGAAATTGAAATAAATACATATGTAGAAAACGAAAAATATATTCCTTTAAAGGCAATTTTGAGAGATAGTCAAAAGGTTTGCCCAAGTTGTGGTAAAGTTCAAAACACTGACAGAAAAAAATGTTGGGATTGTGGACAGATTTTTGAAGAATAACACAGGGATGAGGTATGTTACAATTGGAAATTATAAAACTTATAAATAGCGACAATGAAATATTTGATAAAGTGGTTGAATGGAATTATAACTGGTGGGGGAAAAGGCTGGAAAAAATGAGGAAGAAATCAGATATCTATTTGAACATTCAATCTGCCAGAATCGTTTGCCACAAACATTTGTTGCTTTGATTGATGGCAGGGCAGTCGGAATGTATCAGTTGTCGATGACGGATGATTTATTCGGAAGACCTGATATATATCCGTGGCTTATCAATGTATATGTTGCTGAAGAGTTCAGAGGCAGACAAATCTGCAGAGAGTTGATGCAAACGGTTCCAAAGAATGCTAAAAATGCAGGGATTGAAGAACTTTATCTTTATACAAGCCACATTGGACTTTACGAAAAGTTTGGTTGGGAGCTTGTTGAAATGGTAAGGACATTTAATGAAAAATCACCATTAGAAAGGCTTTATAAACTTAGAATAGTATAATGAACTAAAGAATATTAAGGGAGATTTTTGTATGAGCAAAAATGTTATAGTAACAGGTGGCACAAGGGGAATAGGAGCTGCTTGCACAGAGATTTTTGTAAAAAATGGATATAATGTATATGCAATATATAATAAAGATGAAAAGTCTGCGATAGAATTATCAAATAGACTTGGATGTAAGATTTATAAAGCAGATGTTTCCAACAGGGATGAAATAAGAAAAGTGATTAGCGAAATTATAAAAGATGCAGGGAGAATTGATGTCCTTGTAAACAATGCAGGAATTGCAGGGCAAAAGCTTTTTATTGATTTGGAAGATGCTGAATGGGACAATATGATAAACACTAATTTAACAGGTGTTTATAATGTCACAAAAGAGGTATTAAAAAATATGATTTCAAATCACAGTGGTTCGGTTGTGAATGTTTCATCAATATGGGGACAGTGCGGAGCATCGTGTGAAGTTCATTATTCAGCCTCTAAGGCAGGAATTATCGGACTTACAAAGGCACTTGCAAAAGAAGTTGCACTCTCAGGAATAAGAGTGAATTGTGTTGCACCTGGGATGATAGAAACTCAGATGAATTCTGCTTTTTCAGAGGAAGATGTCAGAGAAATCTGTGAAGAAATTCCAATGGAAAGAATGGGAACGCCCAAAGAATGTGCAGAACTTATATATTTTATTGCATCAGAAAAAGCATCATATATAACAGGTCAGATAATAGGAATAAATGGTGGCTGGGAAGTATAAATGGACTATCTTAGGATAGTCCATTTTCTTCGTTAATAACCAATTCTAACTTACTCACAGATACCTCATAGGCAGTTTTAGTTATGACCTCGTCCTCGGATAGTCTTTTCTGGTAGTCTCTTGATTGGATTCTGCCCCATACTTTAACATTATCTCCTACTTTAAAACCTTTACAATACCTTGCATTTCGTCCCCATGCAATAACAGGTATGTAGTCGGATTTGTTATAAGTTCTGTTAACAGCTAATAATAAATCGGTAATTTCTCTGCCAAAAGGAGTGGTTCTGTAAACAGGCTCT
>JAFXBO010000024.1 GCA_017521775.1 Clostridia bacterium
ACCTAAGAATGAGAAAGAAAATTCTAAAGGCAGATTTGCGAGCAAAGGCAAGAAATAAATAATTAACAACGGGCATTCCGAAAAATGTGGATTGCCCGATGTTTTTAAGAAAGGATTTTATTATGAAAATATCTGTTTTAGATGTTGATACACTTGGAGATGACCTTAATTTAAAGGTTCTTGAAAGCTTGGGAGAGGTAACTGTTTATCCCCTAACTCTACAGGAAGATGTTATAGAAAGAATAGCCGATGCCGAAGTGTTGATTTTAAATAAGGTTAAGTTAAATAAAGACAATCTGCCTTATGCTAAAAATTTAAAATTGATTTGCCTGACTGCAACTGGATACGATAATGTTGATATTAAGTATTGCAAAGAGCATAATATAGCTGTTTGCAATGTTGTGGGTTATTCAACCGACAGCGTAGTTCAATTAACAATAGCAATGGTGTTTTCACTTTGCACAAATCTTATGTCATTCAATCAATTTGTTAAATCAAATGTATATACCCAAAGTGGAATTTTTAATTGTTTGAAGCCTGTTTTTCACGAAATGTCACAAATGACATGGGGTGTTGTCGGATTGGGAAATATAGGAAATAAGGTTGCAAATATTGCCCGGGAAATGGGATGCAAGGTTCTTGCATATAAAAGAACTCCTGTTGATGAATATGAATGTGTCGATATCGACACATTATGTCGCCAAAGTGATATTATAACCTTGCACACTCCTTTAAATGAGGAAACAAGAGAACTTATTAATGCTGACAGATTAAAAATGATGAAGAAAAATGTGATAATTGTTAATGTTGCAAGAGGAGCAGTTGTTGACGAAGAGGCTGTTACAAAAGCAGTTGAAGAAGGTCAAATAGCAGGTCTTGGAGTGGATGTTTATTCTACCGAGCCAATGCAAAAAGATAGCCCGTATCAGAGAATATTAGGTTATGATAACACAATATTCACACCGCATATGGCCTGGGGAGCGCAAGAGGCACGTCAAAGATGTGTTGATGAGGTTGTGGCAAATATCAAAGATTTTTTAAATGGTGGAAATAAAAACAGAGTTGTTTAAGAGAGGTGTTATAAATGATATATCTTGATAATGCATCAACAACAAAGCCATCTTCAGGTGTTATTGATGCAATTTCGGATGCTTTGAATAATTTTGGAAACCCATCAAGTATGCACCGTCTTGGAATTGATGCTGAAAATATAATTAAAAAAGCAAAGGAAAATGCATCAAAAATATTATCTGTTTCTCCTAATAATATTTACTTTACATCTGGTGGAACTGAATCAAATAATACTGCAATTTTTGGTGCTTGTCATGCAAATATAAAAAAGGGAAAACATATCATTACATCAAAAATAGAGCATCCCTCTGTATTAACTCCGTTTAAAATGTTGGAGGAAGAGGGCTTTGAGGTTTCATATATCGGAACAGATGAAAATGGAATTCTTGATTTGGAAGAATTTGAAAATGAGCTAAGGGAAGATACTATTTTTGTAAGTATCATGCTTGTTAACAATGAAACAGGAGCTATAATGCCTGTTGATAAATTAAAGCCTATAATGAAGAAAAAATCTCCTAAGGCACTATTGCATATTGACGCAGTTCAGGGCTTTGGAAAGGTTTTATTAAAACCAAAACAATGGGGAGTGGATTTGCTCTCTGCAAGCGGACATAAAATACACGCCATCAAGGGAACAGGGCTTTTATATATTAATGACAATGTTTTAATTAAACCATTTATCTGTGGTGGTGGTCAGCAGAAGAATATGCGTTCAGGAACAGAAAATGTTGTCGGAATTTCAGCTTTTTCAAAGGCTTGTGAGGAAATTTGCAATTATAATGCAGAATATGTAAGAAATTTAAGAGAAAAATTGAAAAACGGTATATTGGAAAATATCGATAGAGTTAAAATTAATGAAGCAGTAAGTGAATATCAGGCAGGACATATTTTAAATGTCTCGTTTTTGGGACTAAGAAGTGAGATTTTACTGCATTCACTCGAAATGCATCAGATTTATGTTTCAACAGGCTCTGCCTGTTCTACAAATAAGCCTATGCCAAGCCACGTTTTGTCTGCGATTGGTTGTAGTGCTGAGGAAATTGACTCTGCAATACGATTTAGCTTTTCAGAGGATATAACAGATGAGGATATTGATAAAACTATTGAAGCTCTTATAAAAGAGGTTGCAACAATCAGAAAGTATGTGAGGAAATAGATATGAAAGAAATTATACTTGTTAAATATGGTGAGATTATTCTAAAGGGTGGAAATCGTTCAAGATTTGAAAATGTTCTTATGGATAATATAAGAAATGCTGTCAAGAACATTGATAATATAAAGATGAACATAATGCAGGCAACAATATATGTTGAGCCTGATGACCCTGAAAAAATTGATTTAATCTGCGAAAGATTAGCACTTGTTTTTGGAATAGTTTCTGTCACAAAGGCAGGAGTTGTTGAAAAGGATATAGAAAAAATCAAAGAATTTGCATATGAATATTGCAAAAATGATTTGTTGCCTGGTAAGAAATTTAAGGTTGAAGCAAAGAGAGCTGATAAAAAATTCCCTTATAATTCAATGGAAATCGGACAAGAGGTCGGTGGATATTTGGATGATGTGTGTGAGGGTATAACTTGTGATGTTCACAATCCTGATGTAACAGTCAAGGTTGAAATAAGAGATTATGCAGCTTATGTTTATTGTGTTGAAAATAAATTAATCGGTCAAGGTGGTATGCCGATTGGAACAGGAAGCAAAGCTACACTTTTATTATCAGGTGGAATTGACAGTCCTGTTGCAGGTCATATGATTGCTAAAAGAGGCGTTGAAATTGATGCCATAAATTTCTTCAGTTTCCCTTATACAAGTGAAAGAGCAAAGGAAAAGGTTGTTGAATTAGCATCAATCTTAGCAAGATACACATCAAAAATCAATCTTTATATTGTTCCTTTTACAGAAATTCAGCTTGCTATAAGAGACAACTGTCCTGAAGAGCATATGACTTTGATTATGCGCAGATTTATGATGAAAATATCAGAAAAAATTGCTATTAAAAACAAATCTATTGCATTGATAACAGGGGAGAGCGTAGGACAAGTTGCAAGCCAGACCTTAGCTGCACTTAATGTCACAAATTCAGTTGTTGATATGCCTGTTTTAAGACCATTAATAGGAATGGATAAGAGAGAAATAATTGACAGGTCAAGAGAAATCGGTGCGTTTGAAACATCAATTCTTCCATATGAAGATTGTTGCACAGTTTTCACTCCTAAGCATCCGACAACAAATCCAAAATTGCATACAATAATCAAGTCGGAATCAAAATTAGATGTTGATGCTTTGATTGAAAAAGCCATTGAAGGTGTTGAAAAGATTACTGTTTATCCTAACTTGATATGAGCGAACAATAAAATGGTTGACATCCAAATTATATAGTCTTTAAAAGAGAATGTGAAATTTTCACATTCTCTTTTTTAATGTTGACAATATGGTTTGGATATGATAAAATATATACGAACATATGTTCGAAAAGGAGGTTTTAGAATGGAGAAAAGTTATCTTTGCATTGATTTAAAATCGTTTTTTGCTTCAGTAGAATGCATCGAACGAGGACTTGATGCAATGACCACAAATCTTGTTGTTGCAGATGAAGACAGAACAGAAAAAACAATTTGTCTTGCAGTTTCTCCATCTTTAAAATCATTCGGTATTCCGGGAAGACCAAGATTATATGAGGTTATACAAAAAATCCAGGCAGTTAATCGCCAAAGAAGGATGAATTCACCTAATAAAGAGTTAACAGGGGAGTCATATGATTATAATGAATTGAGAAAATCACCGGAGCTTGCAGTTTCATATATTGTTGCGCCTCCAAGAATGGCGTATTATATGAAATACAGCACAAGGATATATGAAATTTATTTAAAATATGTTGCTCCCGAGGATATTCATATATACTCAATAGATGAAGTGTTTATGGATATAACCAATTATTTAAATACCTATAAAAAAACACCTCGTGAGCTTGCCATGACAATAATCCGTGATGTTTTATCAGAAACTGGAATAACGGCCACAGCAGGAATTGGAACCAATATGTATCTTGCGAAAGTTGCAATGGATATTGTTGCAAAACATACTAAAGCAGATAAAGATGGTGTGAGGATTGCAGAGCTTGATGAAATTTCCTATAGAAAGGAATTATGGACACATACTCCATTGACTGATTTTTGGAGAGTGGGAAAGGGATATGCAAAAAAGCTGGAATCGGCAAGACTTTATACAATGGGTGATATTGCAAGAGCATCATTAACTAAATTTGGGGAGGATAAGTTATATAAATTATTTGGTGTAGGTGCTGAGTTTTTAATTGACCACGCATGGGGATGGGAGCCCTGCACTATGGAGGATATCCGTAACTACAGGCCTGAAACAAAAAGTATTGGCTCAGGTCAGGTCCTGCATTGCCCTTACGACTTTGAAAAAGCAAAGCTCATTTTAAAGGAAATGACAGAACTATTAGTTCTTGATTTGGTTGACAAGCATTTTGTCACAAATCAGATTGTTGTTACAATAGGCTATGATATTGATAACCTAAAGGGAAACCATTCATATAAGGGAGAAATAACAACAGATATGTATGGAAGAAAAATTCCAAAGCATGCTCATGGCACTGCAAATCTGGAGTGTCACACATCTTCAACAAAGCTTATTATGGAGGGCGTAATTGATTTATATGAAAGAATTGTTGATAAGAGCCTGTTAATCAGACGAGTGAATATTACTGCTAACAATGTTATTAATGAAAAAGATATACAGAATAAATACACTCAAATTAATTTATTTGATGATTTTAGTGAGTCTGATGATGAAAAGAAAAAGAAGGAACGAAGCATTCAGGAAACAATGATTAAAATAAAAAAACAGTTTGGCAAGAATGCAGTTTTAAAGGGTATGAATTTTCAAGAGGGAGCAACAACAATTGATAGAAATTCGCAGATAGGGGGACACAAAGAATGAATATAAAAGATTATAGTGATATAATCAATCTTCCTCATCCTGAGCCTCAAAAACACAAAAGAGCAACAAGACTTGAAAGAGCAGCTCAGTTTGGTGCTTTCAGGGCATTAACAGGGCATGAGGAAGCCGTTTTAGAAACTGCAAGATTGACTGATAGAATGATTTTTCTTGATGAATATGAGCAAAACAGA
>JAFXBO010000226.1 GCA_017521775.1 Clostridia bacterium
GATTTGGATGCCGGTGAGTATCCTTGTGTAGCCTATATATCTTCTGTTGGTGTAGATGGCAAGACCATAGGCAAGGCTGGTGCTGAATTGCTGCTCGTGGTAGAAAATTGAATGATACAAAAAAGAAGGGTGTGGTCGTTTGACCACACCCTTTTATCTTCTCATTTTCAGTCGAGGGAGATACCCAGCTTTTCAGCGACTTCCTCAGGAGTCATACCCAGCTCCTTGGCCTTGTCCATAACGGACTTCATGCCCTTCTTACGAGCATAGGTACGGGGCTTGGGGTTGAGAACTGCTTCCTTCTTGTCTTCCCACTTCTTGAGGATGCTCTCATGGTGGGCAATCTTAGCAGCAGCATCAGCCTTGATTTTTTCAATGGCATCCTTGTGACCCTGAATCTTCTTGTCGAGTTCGGCCACGATTTCTTCCTTGGTGCGACGAGTTCTTTCAGCCATGTTTAATACTCCTTTACTGAGTGTGGTGTTTTTGCTTTCTGTTAGATATTTTAACATTGGTTACAAGGGATGTAAAGCATCTTGCCTTAATTAATGGGTTTTATCCCTTAAATCATTCCTTGCTTTTTGAAGAACATTCTTTGAGTTTCATTTGTTCCTTCAAAGATATTTCTATAACAGGGGTGCTTAGGAAATGCTTTCATCAACTTTTGATATACTTTCAAACCTGCTTGTGGTTTGCATGGAGATGCAATATAAAGAGCCATCTTACTTGCTTTGCCAAATGCAGTTGTTTCAGAGTTGGGTTTCTTTCTCAGTTCAATCATTGCATCTGTCAGTTTATCTCTTAAAACATCTATACCTAAGTTAGCATTTTCTTCAGTATAAAGTGAGTCGAAATTAGGGTTGAAGTCAAGAATATGATTTTCAATGACAGCAAAACAATGATGAACAGGAAGAGAACCACCAAGAAATACCCAACCAACCATAGGCTGAACTTTGATTCCCTCTTTTTCAAGTGCATCAACAAGTTTTTCAATGTTGCTGTAACAAGTTCCTACACCCGGAGTAATAGAATTGTAGATTTCTTTGATTTTTTCAGTAGTAGGGTTGTCAGGAAAATCCTCAGTATTTTCGTGGGATATATAATTGAGGTTGCCTGTTAAAGGATACATCTGAGAAGGTATCTTGATAGGCTTTTCTGTTATCCCTGTAATAACTATTTTGGAACTATCTGCTTGGTATTTAACTTCAGCCATAATGGAAATCCTCGTGTTTCATTGGTTGCTTAGAGTATAACAGAAGACACGACCTTTCTCAAGAAAGTTTATTGCCATATAGGGCTTAATAGAGTATACTTGTGATTGTGAAAAAGCACTCTGGAGGTGTTATCTGTGGAGTATAGTTGTGAAAATCAGTTTTTAAAAGAATTGTTTAAATACATTGGGTGTAGAGATGCAGATATAAAGGAAGTGGAAGTTGATGATGAGCTGCCTTTAATGTCTTTCGTCGTCGGTGACACCTTTGATGGCATATCCATTGATTCTGAGAACTGGACTCCTTTCTTTGGTACAGATACTCCTTACTTCTGCATAGTCAGTAAGGGCATTGGTTATGTCCGTGTTGACCTCTGCATGGACTTGAGCTTGGTTAAAGAGCATCTGGTTGAGCTGTACCTTAGAAAAGAGTTTATGAATACTCTGGAGGTTCTTTTTATTCACCCTGGAATTGACAATCCTCAGCCTGTTGATTTTGGTGCTATTTTGCATTTTGCATCTTGTGACCTTGTCGTTGAAAATATGGGTTCTATTGAGTTTGCAGAGATTACAAATCGTGCAATTCTGAATAACAACTCTAACATGCCGTTCACCAAAGACCTCGTGGCGGTTGGAGATGTGTTCCTCAACAATATTATTGAAATTCGTCTGGTTTCTGATGAGCATGAAACCTATGCTGACAATTTTCGTTTTGCCCTCTCTGTTGAAGAACTCGAAGACTATGTAGCGGTGCTGGAGAACGAGGCAACGAAAGGTAATTATGCTTTCAAGTTCATTGTGAATAAAAAGGAAGTTTTTGACTTGGAGGCTGTTGCAGCAGAGTTTGAGCATAGCCAGTCCTATTGGAAAGAAGTATATAAAGAAGGTTTGGCAGAGTAATGGTTTGGGTTTGTAAGAATTGCAATTATGTGTTTATGCGGGTTACAGAACCTGACCGATGCCCTGATTGTGGCAAGCAATACATTGTGCAGGCCACTAAGGAAGAAGAGGCTGCCTTCTTTAAAAGCCTTGAAGAAGTGAAAAAAGAAGAATGGTAAGGGTGTGTATTTGAGTGAAAGAATACGAAATCAATGGTGTTGTTCTCTCCAACTGGACCAATGAGTTCTTAGAGAAATGTGAGGAAGTCGTTGGCAAAGAACTGTCTGAGGATGATATCATCCATCTGCTCGATTATGCTGTTGGCTTTGGATTCACAGATGAGCTGGAGGATTTGGCAAGACAGACTGTTGAAGCTGTATTTCAGGACTAAGAGATAAGGGTGAGTGCTTTAGGTACTCACCCTTCTTTTTACATCAAACAGGACTTTTTCTTGTTTCTACAAGAGGGAGTCCTGTTTTTCTGTTTTGTAAATGGACAGTGCAAAAAGTTTTTGGGCATAGAAATCAGGTTTGGAAGAGGTGTCCTTCAAAGCTAGGGACTTAAAAATATATTAGTTTAGAAAGGGGTCAAAGATGTAAGTGGAGGATTCCCCGAGCATCAAATTATGATATGAAATAATGTCCTTAGTGAATGAAAAAGGAGGAGACCAAGATGAAATATATCGTTGAGTTTGTTCTCAGAGATAAGACAAAAATGCAATGTGTTCTGTTCTCCAATAATCAAGAAGCTGCAAAGGTTAGGAGTTTGCAGTTATATCGAAGGCTTAGAGAAAAGCAGGTCATAACGGGTGAAAAGTTTAATGCTGATGGCAAGTCTATTGTGAGTGTTCAGAAGTGGAATGTAGATAATCAGGTGATGGGTAGTGGTAGCTTGAAACCTTATACTTTGGTTGCTGTTGATGCAAAGGGTCAAGATATCACTGTTCAGTTGAGAAGTCCTGGGTTCAAATCTGCTTATAAGCAGTTTGTTCAGCAGATAGGAACAGCAGCAGGGATTACCGTTTATATCTATGATACAAGTCAGAAATCAAAAGTGAAAAGCAGTACCAATGAAGCAAAAAGGGTTTTACAAAGCAAAAAATTGACTACACAGACTTTGCAAAAGGCTTGTGAGAAGTCAAAAGAAATCAAAACAAATGGTTCTGATTTTGATGTTGTGGAGGATATCCCATTGCTTTGCAATATGATTTATGACTACTGCAAGGGAAATTATAGAGAACTTCCGTTGAGAACAGTTATAGGAGCAACGGCAGCCATTTTATACTTTGTCAGTCCACTTGACCTTATCCCTGATGGGTTGTTTGGTGTGGGTCTTGCAGATGATGTTGCAGTTATGCGGTATGCCTTGAAGTGCCTCCATACAGATTTGGAGGAGTACAGAAATTGGAGAGCAGAAAATAGCTGAGGATTGAAGAAAGACAGAAACAAGAAGTTCCTCAATATAAATGAGGGCATTTGTAATGAATTATGAAAGGAGTTTTTTATTATGTACACTTTTGCAGATAAAGATATTAAGGGTTTTACAGTAACCAAGTTTGATGTGTCAGGTAAATGGATGTGCGACATTGTTTTTGATGATAATGCTCGTTTGCCTGATGGTAGACACATTAGTAATTCTGCTCCTGGCTGGCAAGGAACTTTTAGTTATAAGGAACTCAAGGCATATGTGAAGATGCAGTTTGGACTTCAGCTTCCCAATGCAGAAGATTTAGTTCTTGTAGGTAGAAATGGTGCAGGTAAGGTCTATACAGCCCGCAACAATAGATATTTGGGTGAAGACCTGTTGAATAATACATATATGTTTTTAGGTCGTAAATAAGTGAGGAGGATTTTATATGAAGAAGACAGTAGAGCATTTGTTATTAACTGGAACAACAAATTCAAATAAGAGATTAAATGATTTTGTGGGTTATTGTGACATACTTAAATACATATTAGCAGAGGACAGAAATGGTCATGTTGTTATCAACAACAATCCCTTCTGGAGTTATGAAAATAAAGAAAATAGGTTGGCTTTTGCCCGTTATCTTTCAAGTGCAAGAAAAAGAGAAATAAGCGACACCTATTATTATTATATTTTAAACATTATGGCAAATGGCAATAGATTTGGTATTCAAACTGATTATTGATAGGAGGAAAATGTTATGAGATTCAGTAAGAAAGAAAAAGAAGTTTACATATATGATGGTCATATCCCAGCAGAAACAATCAGGTGGTATGAGCAGAATGTTAGGTCTGAAAAGATGCCTTATGATGAGTGTGATGTAGATTATTTTTTCAGACATTGTAATGTCTCCACGGAGCAGTTGTTTTGGGTTGAGGTTGCATCTGCACCTAAGATTACTACTTATGTAATGACTAATGAGCAAGGTCAAACGAAGAAATTATCAAGAGATTCAGTCGTTGGTTGGTTAGGTATGGTTTATATGTTGAATTGGGGCAAATATTTAGAAATGTTGGCTCAGTCTGCCTTACAAGGTCATAGTTCTACTGTGATTAGATTTAAAGATGAAAAAGGTCAGGATAGGGTTTATACGATAGATTTTACAACGAAGTTTCCAAAGAGATAAGGAGTGTGACTTATATGTATAAATACAGATTGTTAGGTGGTCAAAATGGTCTGTATCCTTTAGAGGAAAGAGGAACAGACAGTATAAAGTTGGTTTCCTTAGGTAGTCTAATTCCCGTATTAAAAGCACATGAGGTTATAAATGCTTATTGGGACGGTGTCATGGTTGTAAATAATTTAGCTTATGTTTGGCTGACAAAAGAGAATGGTCGTTGGTATGCAGAGTTCAAAAATGAAGATGGCAGCAGAGTTCATACAAGCCACATAAATGGTTGGGAAATGGGTGCTACTTATACTGACATCAAGAAATTTGCCAAGGAGCAGTATGGATTGGTACTCCCAGCTATTGATGGTTTAAGACTGATAAAACAGACAAGATATAGAAAAATTTATGAGATTTGAGAGGTGATTCTATGTTGTATATGGTTAGCTACAGCATGAACCCTAACACCTATACAATACTAAACACAGTAAATTCCGAGGTAAGAACCTTGTCAGATAGTGAAGTAGCAGGGTTCTTATCTCCTCGGAGTAAAATAGAGAATTTGAAGTTAGAGCATGGTAAGGTGAAAGGGGTTCGTGGTGATTTGAAAAGGTACATCCCTATAGGTATAGGGTTCGTGCCGGCAATTCTCTTCCGTCTGGAGGATGATAACCAAAA
>JAFXBO010000227.1 GCA_017521775.1 Clostridia bacterium
AGACGCAGTAAGAGCGTCGATTTTAAAAAATATGTTGTTGTCGTTAATTTAACTGAAAGGAATGATTTAATATGTATGATATTTTTTCGGAATTTGAAGATTTTTTTAATAACTTTGATGTTTTTCCTACTTACAGAGAGGTAAAAAGCTGTCCTAATTGCGGACACACATACCAGAGTTTTCAAAAGACAGGAAAATTCGGTTGCTCAAAATGTTATGAAACTTTCAGAGAGCCTGTCAAGTCAACTTTAAGACAGATACATCAGAATTCAAAGCATACAGGTAAAGTTCCTGCAGGCAGTGCACAGGAGTTAAAACTAAAAAAGAGATATGAAGAATTGAAGCTTGCACTTTCCGCTGCAGTTAAGGCAGAGGATTATGAAACTGCTGCAAAGCTGCATAAGGAATTAAAGACTTTGGGAAACATTGATTAAGGAGGGAATAATATGATTTGGTATAAAGAAAAGAATGATAATGATATAGTTGTAAGCACAAGAGTTCGTCTTGCAAGAAACCTTTCAAAATATCCGTTCCCTAATGCTATGAATAAGGAAACTATAAAAAAGGCAAGAGAGGAAATAGAAAATTGTATAATGAATTCAAACTCCACTCTTTCAAAGGATTTTAAAATCTATAATATGCTTGATTTGGAAGATACTGATAAGAAAATGTTAGCAGAAAAGCATCTTATAAGTTTTGATTTATTGGATAATAAAGATTCAAGTGTATTGATAAACAAGGACGAGAATATGAGTGTTATGCTTATGGAGGAGGACCATCTGCGTCTGCAGGTAATTATGGGTGGCTTTAAACTTGATGAAGCATATGAGACTGCAAACAGAGTAGATGATGTTATTGATGAAAATGTACAATATGCATTTGATGCAGATTTTGGATATTTAACAAGCTGTCCTACAAACACAGGAACAGGACTTCGTGCATCGGTTATGATGCATCTTCCTGCACTCACAATGACAAACAGTATTCAAAGAATTATATCCTCTGCAGGAGGTCTTGGAATAGCAATAAGAGGAATGTATGGAGAAGGCTCAAAGGCATATGGCTCACTCTATCAGATTTCAAATCAGGTAACCTTGGGATTGACAGAAAAGGAGATAATTGAGAAGGTTAAAAATATTGTAAATCAGATAGCAGAACACGAAAAACAAGCAAGAAAAAAATTGTTAGAGAATAACAGGGACTATATAGAAGATAAAATATACAGAGCTTATGGAATATTAAAATATGCAAGAACAATTTCCTCTAAAGAAGCTAAGGCATTAATATCTGATGTTTTAATGGGGAAAAATATGGGAATAATAGACATTGACAATGGTGAATTGATAGAGCTGATGATTATGGCAGAGCCTGCATATATTGAACATATGTCAAAGAAAAAACTATCTCCTGAGGAAAGAGATAAAAAGAGGGCAGAATTGATTCGCGATGCAATATAACGTAAGGAGTTGATAAAATGATGTTTTCAAATTTTACTGAAAAAGCAAGGAGTGCAATTTCAAATGCTCATGATGCTGCTTGTGATTTGGGACACTATTATGTTGGAAGTGAGCATCTTTTATTAGGGCTGATTAAAGAGGGCACAGGAGTTGCTGCAAAAGCACTTTTAGATGCAGGTATAACAGAAGAGGTAGTAATTGAGAAAATAAAAACAATGATTGGTTCTAATGAGCCGATTAGTAAAAATGTTGAGCTTTCACTAACACCAAGAGGAAAAAGAATTTTGGAATATAGTGCTATGGAGGCACAAAGACTTGGTCACACATATATTGGCACGGAACATATATTGATGGCAATAATTCGTGATGGTGATGGAGTTGCAGCGCAAATCATCGGAAATACAGGAGTTAATCTCGGAGAGTTTTATTCAAACACTGTAAATTCGATTGATAATGAGGCTTTTTCCAAACCTCAGGAAAATAAGAGTAAATCAACAAAGACACCGACTTTAGATAAGTTTGGAAGAGATTTAACTGCTTTGGCAAATGAGAATAAATTTGACCCTGTTATTGGCAGAGATAAGGGAATTGAAAGGGTTATCCAGATTTTATCAAGAAGATTCGTACCTGAGGAATGAAGTGATTGCAAAAACGCTATATCTTTGCAAAGACG
>JAFXBO010000228.1 GCA_017521775.1 Clostridia bacterium
AAACAAGCTTTTCTCACCATTATTAAATCTGTCTGCCATCTGTGTTCTTAAACTTGATGGTGTTTTTCCGTCAATAAAGAAACAATCTATCTCTCTTTTCTTGATTTGGGCACGAATTATATCAAGCATCGATGTGAATTGCGAAAATACTAAAATTCTTCTGCCCTGAGATAATGCCAAGTCAATTAATTCCAACAAATACTCTAATTTGCCACTCTCTTTTTTATAATTCATATCAAAAAGTGACGGATGACAACAAATCTGTCTTAATCTTAATAATAAAGTCAGTATCTTCATTCCACCATCACGAGTATTTATAAGCTCATTGACTTCATCTTTTGCAACCGACAAAAATGCCTTATATAATTTTTTCTGTTCAGGAACAAGATCACAATAAATTGTGTTCTCAATTTTTTCAGGTAATTCATTCAATACATCGGCTTTCAATCTTCTCAAAACAAATGGTTTGATTTTCTTTCTCAGATCTTCTAATTCAGCTCCACCATCATCTGAGGTTTTGATGCTATCGTAAACCTTTGAAAATTCCCTCTTTGTATTTAAGTAACCCTTCATAACAAAGTCAAAAACTGACCAAAGCTCTGATAGATTATTTTCAACAGGTGTTCCTGAGAGTGCAAATTTTCTTTCTGCGTTTATCTTTTTAACTGCTTTTGCGCTCATTGTGTCAGAGTTTTTAATGTTCTGAGATTCGTCAATAAACATATATGAAAAAGAAAGCTCGGAATAAAGTGAAATATCACGTCTTATAAGAGGGTATGAGGTTATAACAAAATCTGCACCATCAATCTCAGACAGTGATTTCTCTCTATCCTCCTTTGTTCCATCGACAAGCTTAACAACCGCATTAGGAGAAAACTTATTTATCTCATTTAACCAGTTATATGTCAATGCGCTCGGTGCAACAACCAATGCAGGCTTAGTTTTTTTCTCGCTCATAACAAAAGCTATGACCTCTAATGTTTTTCCCAAACCCATATCATCTGCTAAAATTCCGCCAAATCCCAATTCAGACAGTTGTTTAAGCCAATAAACACCTTTTATCTGATAATCTCTTAGTACATTATTTAAATACTCAGGAATATCAGGTTTTATATTATTTATTCCCTCAATCAGTTCATTAAATGATTTATCAGCAGTGATAATACCCTCTGTTTTTAGTGCCTGAAGATATAGGGCATAATATTTTGACAGTGCTTTGTTAGATGCCTTAATATCCTTTTCCTGAAAATTCAATGCATCAAATAATTTAAATTTCTTTAGGGTATCTTCATCTATTGTTATAAATGAGCCATCCTTTAACCTGTGAAAATTTTCTTTCATTCTAACAGAATTTAAAATTCCATAAATCTCATCATAGGCAAGCTCTGTTTCAAATCCAACATCTAATAAATCAATCTGTTTATTATATCTAACATCTACTTTTAAATCTATATTTTTTTTACTAAGTAATTTATCAAAGCTATCACTTGTGTATATTGTAGCATACTCTGATATCTCATTTACTGTTCTGGTAACAAATTCATAGATTTGTGATGCTTCAAAAATTGAATATACACCATCAGCATAGGAAAATCTATCAAAATATGATATTACTTTTTCTTCCTTTAAAACATCTCTTATGACTATTTTTTCTCCATTTTGGCTGTTAGCAGGAAGTCTTATATCAATCGAACCATATTTGACCATTAAAACTGCAGTAACAACCTTTTTATCAACATCAAGATAAATTGAAAACTGTGGTTTTTCGTTTATTAATATTGAATCAACTCCCGCAGTAACAACACCCTGCTTATTTCTTATTTTTGGATAGACATAAGTTGCAAAATCTATTCTTGCAGTATTTTTAAAGTCTATCTGGGTTCTGCTTTCAGTTGTTAATGAGTTATAAATAGGCATAAACCATTCACGCCAATCATCCTCGGTATGATAAAAACAATCATCATACAAATACCAGCTCCCATCAGGAAACAACGCCGTTCCACTTTGGGAAACATTAATTGATATCTCTTCATCGGTTGCATTGACATCGACCAATATATCAGGATTATCCTCAATTACACGATAATCCTTTAATTGAATTGAATTATAATAATATTCACAATCACATTTTAACAGATACGGAAAAATTCTTTTTGCCGATTCACAAGCAATATATGCTCTTGAAATTCTTGGTGTGTATCCTGCATCAGAAATTCTGTTTTGGTATGCTTCAACCAGAACATTCATTATCTTTTCTTCATTTTCTCCAAGTGAATATCGGGATGAATTTATTGCAGTGTGCTTTGAAATTTTATAATCAAGACCATTCTGATAACAATTTATAAATTCATCAATCCTGCCAACCTTAACCGGCTCTTCAAAGCCACACATCAGTTCAATACCAAAACTGCACTTTCTGTCATCTGTCGAATTGATTGACAGTATAAATTTCATATTAAGGCGCTCTTTTAAGAAACAGTTGTCTGCAAATTGAGAACATAAGTATTGTGCCAAATCATCATTTTTGTCACCAACAACATTTTTATCAGAAAGCTCCGACTGTCTTTTTTTAAGTGTTGCAACAATATGCTTACAGGCAGTTCCCATTGTTTGACAATACGCACAGGTACAGAGTGCATTTGCTACCTTGTCGCCATCAAAATCTATCCTGATACTATAGACACTTTCTCCATCAGCAATTGCAGTAATACCTGTTTCTTCACGGGTTTTAATATGAATACGCCCTTTTTTCAAATACTCAATTCCTCTTTTATATATGTTCTCAGAACATATTTCTCGGATTGCATTATCGGTTATATTCATAGTTTATCACCCCCTGTTTGTTATCTTATTATTATAACACACTTATACTCACATATCAAGCTTTTTAAATTAAAAAGTGATGTGTCTTTATGACACATCACCCATTATTCCACTCACAACTCTGTTATTTCCACATAAATCCTTAATAATCTTTATACTGGAAAAATCATTTCCCATCATTTTTTTAACATCTTCTGCCTGATCAAATCCAATTTCAAAC
>JAFXBO010000025.1 GCA_017521775.1 Clostridia bacterium
CGGGATTACCTTCATCATACGGCCCGAAAACAGGAAGTCTGTTTGGCGCAGACTTAATATAATCCCAAGTTTTATTGTATTGCCCTTCTGTCCAAAGATTACAAACCTGCATACCCATAATATAATCAGTTTCTTCTTTTTCCGGTTTCACGGGTGCAGGGACATAATCATCAGGGATTATTCTCTTCATATACAGCTTAACATCGTCATATATAAAATGACTGCTGTTTTCCAATGCTTCAATCTCAATATTGTCTATAATATAATCTTTAATATCTAAATCTATATCTCTCAAAACTTTTTTATTATTGACAAATATACTTACTTTGGAATTTATGAGGTCCAGTTCAGCTTTCAAACCATACCAGACATTATCCTGATACTTATAAAACTTACCGTAATATCCCCCTGATTTTAAAACGAAATCTTCACCATCTGCCAATATTTCAATCACAGACTTGCTTCCGTTTTTGAGAGACACCCTCCAACCATCTCTTTTGTTCGGTTGCAAGGTCATGATTTCAAAGACTGGGTTTCCTGTTACATTATCAAAGCTCTTCGCTGCACGAAAATCACCGTCAGTTGTATCAACATCAACACTAAAACGATCCGGTACACGTGAATTGATTTCATAAGCACTGGTTTTGCTGCCATTTAGTTCATATGTCCAGTCATTAGGAAGTTTTCCGAATTGATTGTTGAAATCCTCATTTACTATATAGTCACAATTAATTCTTATCTGTCGATTTATTATTTTTCCTGTTGCCTTTACACCTGTCAGCACATCAAAGCCATCAATTCTGTTTGACTTTTTTGTAAGTGATATTTTTTCTGCAACAATATCTCCGTCAACTCTTATATAATTAACAATTCCGCTGGCAAGGTCTAATTCTGCCCTCACATAAGTTTTAGCTTCTTCATCAGAAACTGTATATGGAGTATATTCAGCCAATTGAATCAAGTTTCCATCTGATTGTTCAAAATAGAGATGTGTGTCCTTTGTAATGAATCCGACAATTATGTCACCTTTATTCATAACAGAAAAACGAGTATCGTCCATATACTTGTTCATACTGAAATCAAAATCAACAGTAACGGTTCTGTCAATTATCTCAGGGAAACTTCGGTAAGCTTCATACGGCAAATAATTGTACTCATCATTTATCGCAAGGTTAGTCCATCCTGTGGTTCCAAAATTCTCTGTTGTAAGAGCTTTATCCCATGAACTATTTGACGAATTTGATTCAAACAAGTTCATTTTGGGATAATTATCTATATCAGCATTTTTATCAACAAGCTTTCTTTCTGCTGCATTCAAAAGAGGAGTTAGGTTATCTGTTAAAATAATAATTTTGTATGTTAAATTCTCTTTATAGTCATTGGATAATACAAAAGTCGGAATATCTTTTGTTTCTCCCGTCTCCATATCTATTGTCGCAATTGCAAGGTCATACAAACGGGATGATTCATCATCAGAATATACTTTTTCATATACTGCTGCATATGCTGTGCATACATCATCATAACAGTTGTTGGTTAATCGAATATCAATTTGAGGTTTATTATTCTTGATCGTAACTTCTCTGTTCTCAATAACGAACGGTGTTGTTTGTTTTTCTGCAACAAAATCAATTCCGTTTTCAGATGCAAATTGTTGTGCATAGCTTCCCTCGTTGCAATATATTGTCACATTCTTTAAAAGTTCAGTTCCTCCGATTTTATCCAGAAAAGTATCTCGGTCTATTGATGTTACTGAATTCGGAATTACAACTTTTCTTAACGATGTACAACCTCTGAATGTTTTTGATAATTTTGTTATTCCATAGGGTATCACAATTTCTTCAAGACTCGAACACATAGTAAAGGCACCTGTTGCCAAATATGTAAGGTTCTTCGGAAGGTTTATTGATTTAAGCGATGTGCAATACCAAAATACATTTACATCACTAATTTCTGTTATTGTTTCAGGTAAGTTAATCTTTTGCACTGCTTTCTGATCCTGAAATGCAGCATTGCCTATGTGGGTAACTGTGTATGCACCAATTCTTTCTGGCACAGTCACCTCTGTTTCATTTTGGGTGTATTTTGTAATTGCAACAGATTTATTCGTTATAACCTTATACTCGAAACCATTATAAGCTCCTGTTTCTCCAACAGCAGCATAAACATTCAAATTTATAATAAAAATTATAATACTAATTATTAGGACAAAAACTCTTTTTCTCATACTCTAAATCCTCGTATTTTATATTAGTTATAATCAGCTGCATATACCTATACACAATAAATTATATATTAATATATAATTTATTTAAAGTGTCTGGATTCTCTTTTTTGTCCTATATTCTCATTTTCAGAAATATTTTTTAAAACTTGTCAAATAACTGTAATATTATTTATCTTTCACTGTAACAACAACTATATCATCCTCTTTAAACCCAGCAGGAAATATTGCAGTCGGACATATTTTTTGCACCCCATTTGCAAGTTCTACAATAACAAATTCTCCGTCTATTCTTATTACTTTCAGTTCCAAGAAAATCACTCTCCCATTTCCAGAATATTATCTATTTTTTTGCCCTTTCTCCGTGCATAGTCAATCGTGTTTTTTGTACCGCCTTTTTCACCATTGAAAGCCGCAATCATCAAGCTCGAATTATCAACCATCCAAGTATTTCTCTTTTGATAACAGCTCCTGAAATAATGCTCACTGACCTCTACCACATCATCAGCATAATTTATTATTTTTTCGTACCTGAGTTTTTCGACCTCACTGCGTTTCTTTTCAAACCCGGGATGCGGTAATGCGCAAATTAATTTTATATCTTTATTGCTTTTCTTTTTACTCGCTATAATTTCTGCCGCCCAAACATCAGTTCCAACCGCCATTCCGGAAATAAAAACAACATATCCTGCATCAATCACCTTATCGATAGCCTTATCTAATAATGGTCTAATTGCATCTTCTTGATTTAAATCATTTTCAAATCGATGACCTGTAAAACAACAAATGTTTTCTACATCATATCCGGTCATATTCACACCCCTAATCCACATAATCTGCATTATGTGGTAAAAACAAAAAAATCAAATTAAATTTCAACTATAATTATAACAAATTTTTGATAAATAGTCAACGAAATGACGGGTATTAAACAGCATCTCACAAAACTTTATTACAATTCACAAATC
>JAFXBO010000229.1 GCA_017521775.1 Clostridia bacterium
ATAAATGGAGAAAATGTTTTAAAAATAAAGAATTTGTATAATGGAATTTTAGGATTGATGCCACAAAATCCACAAAGCCTGTTTGTTAAAAACACTGTCTTATATGACCTTTTGGATATAGAGCCAGATGAAGAAAAAGTGAAGAATATGGCTGATTTGTGTGGTATATCTCACATACTTGAGCAACATCCATATGATTTATCAGGGGGAGAGCAACAAAGAACTGCTCTTTGCAAAATACTCTTAAGAAATCCTGAAATAGTATTGTTGGATGAGCCGACAAAGGGCTGTGATGTACAATTCAAAGAGGAATTTAAAGAAATTTTAAACAGTTTAAGGAAAAGTGGAAAAACAATTATAATAGTATCTCATGATTTGGATTTTTGTGCAGACATTTCAAACAGATGTGCACTGTTTTTTGATGGTGCGATAGTGTCAATAGATGAACCAAGAAAATTTTTTTCCAGTAATTATTTTTATACGACTACAGCCAACAGAATTGCAAAGAATATTATACCTATGGCAATAACTGAG
Organism: Clostridia bacterium; assembly: GCA_017521775.1. Lineage (GTDB taxonomy): Bacteria > Bacillota > Clostridia > UBA1381 > UBA1381 > RGIG1988. The sequence goes on from JAFXBO010000229.1 coordinate 535, forward strand.
AAGGATATAATTAACGCGTTTTAGTATCAAATAGGGGGGCTACAAATGAAGAAAAAATTAGGAATTGGTTTTTTGGGGTTATTTATTATAGTATGCATATTGCAAATTTCAGGAGTTATGAAAGAAGCAGATAAGCTGTTGCAAATCATATCTGGAGTTGCATTAATTGGCATATTTGTTTGTTTTTCTGGTGCGAAGAGAAATAAAATTGAAAGCAAAAAAGAAAAAATATCAAAAAGAACTCTCTTTGCATCAATTTTTGTTTTAGTTCTCATACCACTAACAATTTTTGCAGGGGTTTTTGTGTTTGATGACAGACGGTATTATTTTATTAGCCTGTTAATTATTTTAGAGATTTTAATTCCGTATTTCATTTCGTTTTCAGGCAAAAAGCCTCAGGCAAGAGAGCTGGTTATAATAAGTGTTTTGTGTGCATTGGCAGTTTGTTCAAGGACTGTATTATCAATGCTTCCGCAATTTAAACCTGTTCTGGCAATTATAATTATAGGTGGAATATGCTTTGGAGGAGAAACAGGATTTTTAGTTGGTGCAATAACAGGCTTTGTTTCAAATTTCTATTTCGGACACGGAGTCTGGACTCCCTGGCAGATGCTTGCTATGGGTATGGTCGGCTTTGTTGCAGGGATAATATTTAAAAAGGGATTTTTCAAAAAAAATCGTACTGTTTTATCGATATATGGTTTTTTGTCAACTATTATAATTTATGGAGGAATACTAAACCCTGCATCGGTTCTTATGATGCAGCAAACGCCCACACTTGATGCAATTATAGCATCGTGTGCGCTTGGGTTTCCCTATGATTTAATTCACGCAGCATCAACTGCATTCTTTCTGTGGTTTTTATCAGAGGAAATGCTTTTTAGGATTGAGAGAATAAAAACCAAATACGGATTAGAGTAAAAAAATATTGGTGGGATTATATAATCTCACCAATATTTTTTATAAAGCACAATGATAATTTTTTAAGTGATTCAATATCATCAAGGGAGGCTATTCCACAAGGAGAATGGATATATCTGCATGGCAGGGAAACAGAAAGAGTTGGTATTCCGTTATTTGTAAGATGAATTATTCCTGCATCATTACCTCCTGCAACAAGATTTTTATACTGAACAGGGATATTGTTCTTTTTTGCAAGCTCATATAACCATTCATATAAATCTTTATTATATATTGTTGTCCTGTCCATAAAGCTTATTGCTGCGCCTTTGTTCATAATGGTTGAATATCCGTGGGGAACAGAGCCTTTGACATCAGAACAGGTGGTTGCCTCAATAACCAAACAAATGTCAGGATTGATTTTATAAGCAGCGACTCTTGAACCTCGCAAACCCACCTCTTCCTGAGTGCAGAAACAAAAGTATGTGTCATATTGAACAGGTTGTTTAATTAGCTCTGTTAAGATATAGCAACCAACTCTGTCATCAATAGCCTTTGCCTTGATTGAGCTTTTGCCAAGCAATTCAAAATCTGTGTCAAAAGCAGCGTAGTCACCCAATCTCACATATTTTTTTGCGTCTTCTTCATCCTTTGCACCGATATCAATGTATAAATCTTTAACCTTTGGAATGTTCTCACGCTCAGATTTTGTAGTTAAATGAATAGCCTTAATACCTATTATTCCCTTTATATTTCCTATTCTCACTTTTTTTGAGATTATAACTCTTGTGTCAATTCCACCAACGGTCTGGAATTCAAGGTACCCTTCTTTTGTGATACCGTTTATTATAAAACCAACCTCGTCTGTGTGGCAAGATAACATAACTTTTTTTGAACTGTCCGAGCCTTTTTTAAAGGCAATAAGATTTCCTATATTATCAACTGATATATTGTCTGCATATGAAGAAATCTGGGATTTTATAAAGTCCCTGACAGCGCCCTCATTACCACTGACTCCATCAAGATTACATAATTTTTCTAATAGCATAACCAATCCTCCGAAAATTCGTCTGACTCCTTTAAAAACTTCTCAATTAGATTAACCAAAGCAGAAAAGTCGTCAAGGTTCATTGTTTCAACAGATGTGTGCATATATTTTAGAGGAATTGATAAGAGACCTGTTGGGATACCTGCTCCTGCTACCTGTATTGCCCAGGCATCCGTACCTGTGTCACCATTTGATACCTCAATATTGGTTTTGATATCATATTTTTTTGCAATGTCTAATAGCTTTTGTGATATTTTTGGATGAATGTTAGGTCCGACGGTTATAACAACACCACTTCCTGAATCAAAGGCTTCCTTTGAATTGTCGGGAGTTATGGCGTGGCATACATCTATTGCGATTGCAAAATCACTCATAATGGAGAACGCAGAAGTTTTAGCACCTCTCAAGCCTACCTCTTCCTGAACAGAAATGGATGCATAAAGGTCAGCATCAATTCGGTCAAGCTTTTTAAATATTTCTAAAATTGCAGCAACGCCAGCTCTGTCATCAAGTGTTTTTAAGCTTATATTATTATTGAGGAGTTTTCCCACAGATTGAGATAGTGTAACAGGTGTTCCAATAATAATATTTTCTTTAACCTCTTCTTTGGATAACCCTGTATCAATTGACATATCTTTAATTTTAATGCTTTTATTTTCCTCGTCAGCGTCCTGTAAATGTGGAGGTTTTGCTCCGATTACACCTTTTATGTCGCGCTTTGCGTGAACAATAACCTCTGCAGACGGCAAAATTCTTGAATCAACACCACCGATATTAACAAAGGATAAAAAACCGTTTTCGTCAATGTCCGAAACCAAAAGTCCGATTTCGTCACAATGAGCCTCCAACATAATTTTTTTATTTCCTTTATTTCCTTTTTTGAGTGCAATTATGTTGCCTAATGCATCTTGCTTTATTTCATCGCAATATGGTTTGAATAAATTAAATATTTCATCGGATATTCTATATTCAAAACCTGATATTCCTCTTAAATCAGAAAGAGTGCGAATAGTATTTTCCAAATTTTTCATTCCTCTCATAGTTCATTGACAAGCTTTTTAAAAAGATTTCCTCTTTCCTCAAAGTTATTGAACATATCAAAGCTTGTGCTTGCAGGGGATAAAAGAACAACATCATTTTCCTCGGCATTTTCCTTTGCAAGCCTCACAGCCTCACTATATTCTTTTGCTCTTATAACCTTAACACAAGGCTCTATGTTTTGATTTTTATAAGCTTTATCTAAGGCATTTTCAATTGCATCTGAAGTTGCACCTATCAATATTAAAACCTTAACTTTTTCAATTATTGCAGGTCCGATTTCATCGTATTCAATACCCTTATCCTTTCCCCCTGAAATCATAATAAGCTTATTCGGGAAAACCTTAAGAGTATTAATTGTTCTGTTTGGACTCGAATCAATTGAACTGTTATAATAGCGTACCTTATCTAATTCCCTGACCAATTCAATTCTGTGTGCAACACCACCAAAGCTTTTTGCAACATTGTTTATTGATTCGATACTAACAAGCTCTCTGACTGCACCGATTGCTGCCATATAGTTTTCAACATTGTGCATACCTGGTAATTTTATGTCCGAAAGCTTTAGAATAGGTTTATCTTTTAAATAAATACATTCATTTTCAATGCTTATATCGGCTTTTTTCTTTGAAGAAAATTCAAACAGTTTACCATTAGCAGATTTTCCGATTTCCTCTGTCACATCGTTGGATGAATTGACAATCAAAATATCGTCTTTGGTCTGATATTTCATAATGTTTTTCTTTGCATCGATATATTCAGCATAGTCCTTGTGCATATCAAGGTGATTTGGTGTTATATTTGTCATAACTGCAATATGAGGAGATTTTTTCATTGTGTGAAGCTGGAAACTTGATAATTCCAGCACAACAATATCGTCTTCATTCATTTCTCCAACCTGTGTCAATAATGGGTTTCCGATATTTCCACCAACCCAGGTTTTATAACCTTCCTCGCATAGCATATTATGTATGAGCGTTGTTGTGGTTGTTTTTCCGTCACTGCCTGTCACGGCAATTATTTTAGAAGGACAAAGCTCAAAAAAGACCTCCATTTCGGATGTCACAACTGAGCCTTTTTCCTTGGCAGCCAATAGTTCAGGTACATCAAATCGCATGCCGGGTGTTTTAAAAATCAGCTCTGCATCTATATCAGAAAGATAGTCTTCTCCAAGATTTAAAGAAACACCTAAATTTGAAAGTTCGGTTGCAGTTTCTCCAAGCTTTTCAGCATTTCTTTTATCACAAGCAGTAACTTTAGCACCAAGACTTACCAGATACTTTATCAAAGGAAGATTACTGACACCAATTCCGATAACAGTAATTTTTTTGTTCTTCATATCATTTTCGAATTGAACAAGCTTATTATTTATCATAATTTTCCTCCAAAAATACTGATAACAGCGAAATAACAGAATCTAAATCCTTTTTATTAATCATTTCAGACGGTGAGTGAATATATCTTGTAGGAATAGAAATTCCACCTGTTTTAACGCCTGCGCCTGATAAAGAAATTGCACCTGCATCAGTACCTCCGTAGTTCATAACCTCAAGTTGATATGGGATGTCATTTTTTGATGCAAGCTCTGCTAATTTACTTCTTATGAATGAGTCACACAAAATTGAACGGTCCATAATCTTTATGGCAGCACCGCCTGAGAGCTTGGTTGCCATTTTAATTCCGTCAGGAGTGTCACCTGTGTCTGTAACATCAATTGCAAGTGCATAATCAGGAGAGATTGAAAAAGACGATGTTCGAGCTCCTCTTAGACCCACCTCTTCCTGAGTTGTAAATACGAAATATATATCATTTTTAGAGTTAATTTTTTCAAGAGTTTTTAATAACACATAGCAACCTGAACGATTGTCAAGTGCTTTTGAAATTATTGTGTCATTGTTTTCATAAAAATCACCACAGAAAACTGCCATATCACCGATTGAAATCAGTTTTTCGCAAGTCTCTTTATCCTTTGCTCCGATATCTATATACATCTTTAGAATTTTTCTGTCTTTATTCTCTTCTTCTGAGCCGATAACTCCGATAACTCCGTTTTTAAAACAAACTCTTCTTCCCAATAAATCCTTGTTATAAATCCCTCCGACAGAGGAAAATCTAATAAATCCATTATCATCAATCAATGTAGCAACCACACCTATTTCGTCCATATGTGCAGCAACCATAATTTTTTTGCCGTTACCCTTTTTTCTTGCAATAAGGTTTCCTAATGCATCGGTATATACCTCATCTGCAAAAGGTCTGGCAATATTTTCAATAAGTTCTTTTATATCGGATTCTCGTCCTGACGGACCATAGGTCTGGGTAAGCTTTTTTAATATATCCATAATTTTACTCCTGTTTTTTAGTATAGGTTAATTATAGTATTTTATTTTAACTGTGTCAATTATTTATGTCAAATTGATAAATATAATTATAATTTATGCATAAAATAAAAATATATAAGAAGATTTAAAAATTAAGTTGATAAACAGGATAAAGTATGATATAATCAAAATATCAGATGAAAGTTTGTAAGGAGGATGAAATATGGAAAACAAAGATAATGTTATTGAAGAAGTTATTGACCTGCCTTTAGAAAATGAGAAATCAGATACAGTTAAGATATCCCCTGATGTTGTTGCAACAATAGCAGGTGTGGCAACTATGGAAATAAACGGTGTTGCAGAAATGTGCAATACATTTGCAGGTGGACTTGCTGAGAAGCTTGGTGCAAAAAAGAGCCCTACAAAGGGAATAAAAGTTGAAATAAAGGAAAAAAGTACTGTAATAGATTTGTATATTGTTGTTGAGTTTGGAATAAGAATACCTGAGCTTGCATGGGAAATTCAGGAAAGCGTTAAAAACAGCGTTGAAACAATGACAGGTCTTTTGGTTGAAAAGGTTAATGTTCATATAGACGGAATCAGCTTCAAAAAGTATGAAAGTGAAGCTAAGGATGTTGACCTGGAGGAAGATGATTTAATAATCGAGGAAACTATTCTTGAGGAAATTCCTGAAGATGACGAAAAGGATGCATTTTAATCTATGAAAATCGGTGGTCTGGAGTTAGACAATAATGTGTTTTTGGCACCAATGGCAGGCGTGACGGACCTGCCATTTCGTCGTATGTGCAGAGATTATGGATGTGGATTGGTTTATTCTGAAATGGTCAGTGCTAAAGGTTTGTTTTATAAAGATAAAAAAACAGGCTCATTAATGAAGCTTGATGAAAATGAAAAGCCTGCAGCAATACAGATTTTTGGCAGTGAGCCTGATATAGTGGGCTCGGTTATTTCAGAGGTTGAAAAAGCAGGTGCAGATATAATTGATATCAATATGGGTTGCCCTACTCCTAAGATTGTGAATAATGGTGATGGCAGTGCCTTGATGAAAAATCCAGAGCTTGCAGGAAGGGTGATAAAGGCAGCAGTTGAAAAAGCCAAAGTTCCTGTTACAGTTAAATTCAGAACGGGATGGGACAGTGAGAGTATAAATGTTTGCGAACTTTCAAAAATTGCCGAGGCAAACGGAGCATCAGCAATAACTGTTCATGGGAGAACAAGAGAGCAGTTCTATCGCGGACAAGCAGATTGGAAGATAATTGCAAAAGTGTGCAAGTCGGTTAAAATCCCTGTTATCGGAAATGGAGATATTTTTTGTGCTGAGGATGCAAAGAGAATGTTTGAAGAAACGGGCTGTGATGCAGTTATGGTTGGCAGGGGCGCTCAGGGAAATCCTTTTATTTTCACACAGATCGGGGAGCTTTTAAAAAATGGAGAAGTAAGCGCTGTTCCTACATACAAACAAAAAATTGAATGTGCAAAGAAATTGCTTATTGAACTTGTTTTAGAAAAGGGAGAAAACAGGGGAGTTAAAGAAGCAAGAAAGCATATCGCATGGTTTATAAAGGGCTTACCTGACAGTGCTCAGGTGAAAACAAATATTTTTAAACTGACTAAAGAAAAAGAGGTTATTGATATACTCGATGAGTATATAGAAAGGAATGTTTACTAAGATGAAAAGAATTGCAAGATTTGAAAAGGTTTCAAAAAACCAATTTAGTGAAGCATGGGTTGATACCTTTAAATGTGATGAGAATGTATATGATGAAATAAAATTACCTAAAAGGGCAACACAAGGCTCGGCAGGATATGATTTTTTCTCGACTCTTGATTTTTCTCTTGCACCGGGAGAGAGTCTAAAAATTCCTACAGGGATAAGAGCATATATTGAGGATGGGTGGGTTCTAAAAATCTATCCAAGAAGTGGTCTCGGATTTAAATTCCGTTTGCAGCTCAATAACACTGTAGGTATTATTGACAGTGACTATTATAATTCTGATAACGAGGGGCATATTTTTATCAAAATAACAAATGACTCCAAAGAAGAAAAAACTGTCACAATCAAAAAAGGAGAAGCGTTTGCACAAGGAATTTTCTTAGAATATGGTGTTACCTATGATGATGATGTAGAAGAAATTCGAAATGGTGGTTTTGGAAGCACATCAAAAAAATAAAAAAATTCACAAAAAACAGTTGACAAACCATAATAGTTCTGCTATAATAGGTTTGTTGACGACACGGAGAGATGTCTGAGCGGTTGAAAGAG
>JAFXBO010000230.1 GCA_017521775.1 Clostridia bacterium
CAATAGAGCAGTTTGTTTCAATGCGTGAACGTGAGGGTGAGAGGATTTTAGCTGACCTTGTTAAAAGAATTGAATATATGAGAGAGCTCAGTAAAAAAATAGCAGTTCGTTCAGAGCAGACAGTTATAGAATATAAAGAAAGACTCTATCAAAAAATCAAAGAAGTGTTGGAGGATAGAGCGATAGATGAAGCAAGAGTGTTAACTGAGGTTGCGATTTTTGCTGATAAAGTGGCAGTTGACGAGGAATTAGTGAGACTTGAAAGTCACTTTAATGAGTTTTATGAGATTATAAACAAGAATGAACCTGCAGGCAGAAAGCTTGATTTTCTTATTCAGGAAATCAATCGTGAAATTAATACAACAGGCTCAAAAGCAAACGATATTGAAATTGCCAAAATTGTTGTTGAATTAAAGGGTGAAACTGAAAAACTAAGAGAGCAAATTCAAAATGTTGAGTAATGGAGGAAGAGTATGAAGCTTGTAAATATTGGTTTTGGTAATATGATAAGTGCACAAAGGCTTGTTTCGATTGTCAGCCCTGAATCAGCTCCTATAAAGAGAGTGATAAGAGAAGCTGAAGATAGAAAAGTGCTTATTAATGCAACCTATGGCAGAAGAACAAGAGCAGTTATAATTATGGATAGTGGTCATGTTGTTTTATCATCGCTTCAGCCTGAAACTGTTGCCAATCGACTCAATGAAAGAGAAGATGAGGAGGCAGGAAATGAACAGAGGTAATTTATTTATAATTTCAGGACCAAGTGGTGCAGGCAAAGGCACAATCTGTAATCATTTTTTGAATGATGATGATGTTTATTTATCCGTTTCTGTTACAACAAGAAATAAGCGTAACGAGGAGATTGAAGGAGTTACTTATTTTTACGATACCGTCGAAGGCTTTGAGAGAAGAATACAAGACGGAAAAATGCTCGAATGGGCTAAATATGGAGATAATTATTACGGAACTCCAAAGGATATAGTTGAAGAAAAACTAAATAACGGAATTAATGTTATTTTAGAAATTGAGGTTCAGGGAGCATTTAAGGTCAAGGAACAAATGAATGATGCAGTTATGATTTTCATAGTTCCTCCGTCAATGAAGGAACTGTATCAACGGCTTTTAGATAGGGGCAGAGAAAGCATCGGAGAGATTAATAAGAGAATTGATATTGCTAAGGGCGAGTTGAAAAAAGCTATCTATTATGACCATATTGTTGTCAATGATAATTTGAAGGATAGCGTTAAAAAAGTCAGAAATATTATTGATGAAAGAAAAGAAAAAACAAATTTAATATCAAGGCTAATAGAAGAATTAGAATAAAAAGTTGGGAGAGATTTATTATGATGATTAAACCTGGAATTAACACTTTGTCAAGCTGTGCAGATTCAAGATACACTCTTGTGACAATGGCAGCAAAAAGAGCAAGAATGATTGGAGAAGATGGAGATAGTCTTGTGCCTTGCGATATTAACAAGCCTGTTTCAATGGCAGTTGCAGAAATTGCAGCAGGAAAGGTTGGGTATATCAGACATAGTGCAAGTGTAAAGGCAGAGGATAAAAATTCATATGAAGATTTTGTTGCTGCAGCAAACGGCAATTTGATTGTTGATGAAAACGGAGTAGTCGTTGAAAAATAACAATCAATAAAAAAGTTTTTAAAGGGAGGATAATTGAATTTGATTGCACAGGTAATTGTAAATGCACCGTCTGCTCAAACAGATAAAAAATTTGATTATTTAATCCCTGATGAACTGAGCAAAAAGGTTTTTGTCGGCACAAGAGTAAATGTTCCTTTTGGTAAGGGGAATAAAAGACTTGAGGGATATGTTATAGGAATAACGGAAACATCTTCTTTAAATAAGCTAAAAACCATTTCTGATGCAGAGGAAATTCCCGTATTCAACGAGTCAATGATTGAATTGATTGAGTGGATGAGAGAAAACTATTTTTGCTCATATATTGATGCGATTAAGGTAATCGTACCAACAGGTACTTCAATCAAAAGCATCGAATATGCTGTTTTAAAGGAATATGATTGCAGGCTCACCCCGAAAGAGAGAACAATAGTTGGTATTGTCTCAAAAAGAGGTGGAGCTTGTGATGTTATTGACATTATTTCTCTGTTTGAAAATGATAATATAAAACCCACAATCAAGAGATTATATGATAAGGGTGTTTTTGAAAGACAATATCGAGATACAAGAACAGTTAGTGATAAAACTGTCAAGATCGTAAAATCGACAGTTGCACCTGAGGATTTCAGCGAATGTATTGATATGCTTAACAAGGCAAGGGCAGTCGCCCAAGTGAAGGTTATGGAGGTTTTATCAAGAACTGATATAATTTCATTGAATGACCTTATGACGCTGTCTCAATGCGGATATAATACCATTAGTGCCCTTAGAAAAAGAGGGCTTATTGAATTTAGTGAGAAAATTGTTTTAAGAACTCACAAAAGATTGAATGAGATAGAAAAAAAAGAACCACCTGTTTTAACAGATGAACAAAAAAAGGCTGTTGATGAAATTAACAGTGGAATTAACCAGAACAGATTTAATGAGATTTTATTACACGGTGTAACAGGCAGTGGAAAAACAGAGGTTTATATGAATGCAATCGAAAAGGTTGTGAATTCAGGGAAACAAGCAATTATGCTTGTACCTGAAATATCGCTTACTCCTCAGATGATGGAAAGATTTATAGAAAGATTTGGGGAAAAGGTTGCAGTATTTCATAGTGGCTTATCTCTTGGCGAAAAGTATGACGAATGGAAAAAAATGAGGGATAAGAAAGCAAATATTGTAATCGGAGCGAGGTCTGCTGTTTTTGCGCCTTTTGATAATATAGGAATCATTATAATTGACGAAGAACACGAGCTTTCCTATAAATCAGAAATGCAACCAAGATATGACACAAAAGTGGCGGCAAAATTCAGGGCGATGCAAAGTGGTTGCACACTTATATATGCTTCAGCAACTCCTGATATAAGAACATATTATAACGCGAAAAACAATAAAATTAAGCTTTTGGAACTAAACAAAAGAGTTAATAAAAGACCTATCCCGGAGGTTAGCATAGTTGATATGCGAAATGAGCTAAAGAATGGGAATAAAAGTATATTTTCAAAAAAATTACTTGATGAAATCAAATTGAACTTAGAAAAAAAGGAGCAGACTATATTATTTTTAAACAGACGAGGCTTTTCAACCTTTGTTTCGTGCAGAAGCTGTGGATTTGTGGCGTATTGTCCTAATTGTAATATATCGCTTACCTATCATAAATATAATGACACCTTGAGGTGTCACTATTGTGGACATACTGTCAAAAACTACACACTATGTCCGAAATGCAACAGTAAATATATAAGATATTTCGGTGGTGGAACTCAAAGAGTTGAAAATGAAATAAAAGAGCTTTTCCCAGATGCGACAACTATAAGAATGGATGTTGACACAACTGTAGGACAAAATTCCCACGAAAAACTCTTATATGAGTTTTCAAAGAATAAAACAGATATTTTAATTGGTACACAGATGGTTGCCAAGGGACTTGATTTTCCTGATGTGACATTGGTTGGAGTTGTTTCTGCAGATACTATGCTGAATATTGAGGATTTCAGGAGTGCAGAACGAAGCTTTGACCTTTTGGAGCAAGTCTCTGGAAGAGCAGGAAGAGCAGACAAAAAAGGTAGGGCAGTTATTCAGACCTATTCGCCTGAGCACAGTGCAGTTACCTATGCTTCAAGACACGAGTATTTAAAGTTCTATGAAAGAGAAATAGACCTAAGAAAGAAAATGAACTATCCGCCTTTTTGTGATTTGGTTTCGGTGATGTTTTCAGGAACATATGAGCCAAAAGTAGCGCAGTGTGCGAGGTTTTTTGCTAAAAACATAACAGAAATCAAGAATATAGATAAAAGCGTACAGATTTTAGGACCTGTTCCGTCTGCAATAACAAAGATTAAAAATAAATACAGATGGAGAATTCTGATTAAGTGTAAAGATGCGAAGTTATTGACAGAAGCACTTTCTTCTGCAGCAAAAGAGTGTAGTATGAACAATAATTTTGAAAAGGTTATAATAGCAATAGATAAAAATCCGAATAATATAAATTAAAAGATAGGATGGAATTAGTATGGCAATAAGAGAAATAAGGTACAGAGACGATGAAATTCTTCATAAGCCTTGTAAAGAGGTTAAGGTTTTCAATGAAAGACTTTGGATTTTGCTGGACGATATGTATGAAACAATGCAGGAGCATAACGGAGTTGGTCTTGCAGCTCCTCAGGTAGGAATATTAAAAAGGGTTGTTGTTATAGATATCGGAGAGGGGAAAATTGAGCTTATAAATCCTGTTATAATTAAGGAAGAGGGAAGTCAGATAGGTTCTGAAGGATGCTTGAGTGTTCCGAAAGTGTTCGGTCAGGTTGAAAGACCTGATGCTGTTACAGTTAAAGCTCAAGACAGATTTGGAAAAGAGTTTGAAATATCAGGAACAGAGCTTTTGGCAAGAGCATTCTGCCACGAGTGTGAGCATCTTGACGGAAAACTCTTTTTAGACAGAGTAATTGAATTTGATGATAATGAGGAATAAAATGAAAGATTTAAAAATAATGTTTATGGGTACTCCCGACATTGCAGCTGAGTCGTTAAAGGCTTTGGTTGAAAATGGGTTCAGGGTTGTTTGTGCAGTTACACAACCTGATAAGCCTAAGGGAAGAGGACATAAGCTTGTTCCGACTGAGGTTAAGAGCGAAGCACAAATGCATAATATCAGTGTTTATCAGCCTGAAAGCTTAAAAAATGGAGAACTGCAACCGATACTTGATGAATATAAGCCTGATTTAATTGCAGTTGTTGCATATGGTAAAATATTACCGTCATATGTTCTTGATTATCCAAAATACGGATGTATTAATATGCACGCATCTCTTCTTCCTAAATACAGAGGCGCAGCGCCTGTTCAGTGGTCTGTTTTAAACGGAGAAGAATATTCAGGTGTTACCACTATGAAAATGGATGTTGGACTTGATACAGGTGATATGTTGATATCTGAAAAAATAAAAATAGGAGAATATGAAACATCCGAAGAGTTGTTTGAAAGAATATCAACCCTTGGTGCAAAGGTGCTTTGTGAAACCATAGAAAGAATTGATGATATTACACCAATAAAACAAAATCACGATGAACACACCTATGCACCTATGCTTTCAAAGGAGATGGCAAGGATAGACTGGAATAAATCTAAGAATGAGATTTCAAAATTCATATGTGGAATGAACTCCTGGCCAATGGCATATACAAGCTATAAGGATGATATTGTTAAAATCATTGAAGCAAGAAAGTATGATGAAGAGTTAAATGGTGAAAACGGACAGATAATCAGATACGAAAAGGGTAAGGGATTACTTGTTAAATGTGCTGGTGGTGGAATTTGGCTTAAAGTTATTCAGTTTGCAGGTGGAAAAAGAATGAGCATTGATGACTATATGCTTGGGCATACTATTGAAAATGGAGTAATTTTAAAATAAGGAGAAAGTAAAATGTTTTATTATTGGGATCCGACATATATCTTGGTTATATTCGCATTGTTATTGTCGATGTTTGCATCATTTGGTGTCAATGCGACATTTAACAAATATAAAAAAGTAAAAACTCAAAGGGGAATAACAGGCAGTGATGCTGCAAGACGAGTTCTTGATATGAATGGGTTGCAACATATAAGAATTGAAAGAATATCAGGAAATTTAACTGACCATTTTGACCCAAGGGCAGGAGTTATAAGACTCTCTGATGCGACATATGATGATACATCTGTTGCAGCAGTGGGAGTTGCAGCGCATGAAGCAGGTCACGCAGTTCAGCACGCAGTTGGTTATACACCAATCAAGGTCAGAAATTCAATTGTGCCTATTGTTAATATAGGAAATGCCCTGTCAATGCCACTTTTTGTTATTGGTTTGATTTTGGGTGCAACAGGGCTTTCATATCTTGGCGTGTTATTGTTTTCATTAACATTAGTATTTCAACTTGTGACATTGCCTGTTGAATTTAATGCAAGCAGAAGAGCAATTACAATTTTAGATGAATCGATGATGCTTTATGAGGATGAGATTGGACCTGCAAAAAAGGTATTAAGGTCTGCGGCAATGACATATGTTGCAGCAGTTGCAGCTACTGCATTACAGCTTTTAAGATTTTTATTGATATTAAACAGCAGAAGAGATGACTGATTTCGGAGGAGGGGTTTTGGTTGAAAAATGCAAGGGATTTAGCTATGCATATATTATATGATATAGAATATAATGGTGCTTATTCCAATATGGCATTAAAAAATGCATTTTCAAAAAATCAGGACCTTTCAACTGTTGATAAGGGGTTTATAACCCGTATTGTCTATGGAGTTGTGTCAAGAAAAATAACACTTGAGTATATAATTTCGAGCTTTTCAAAAATAAAGCTAAAAAAAATCTCAAAATATATTCTGATAATCTTAAAAATGGGGATTTATCAATTAAAATATATGGATAAGGTTCCTGAATCAGCAGCAGTGAACGAGAGTGTTAAGCTTGCGAAAAGATATGGTCATGGTGCGAGTGCAGGATTTGTAAATGGACTTTTAAGAAGTGTTATAAAGAATGAAATTAAGTACCCTGATGATGAAATTCTTAAGCTTTCTGTTATGTATTCATATCCTCAAAAGCTATGCCAAAAATGGTGTGATGATTTCGGTATTGAATTTACGAAAGAATTGCTTGATGAAATGAATAAGGACTCAAAAATAACATTAAGAGTTAACCAGACTAAGACAACCTGTGATGAATTGTTAAAAGATAATAATAATTTTGAAATCTCTCCATTGTATGATAAAGCCGTGATTTGTGATGGCTTTGATGTGGGAAATAGTGAGATATATAAAAGTGGTAAGGTTATTGCACAAGACATTTCTGCAATGATGGCATCTTTGGTTTTAGCACCTCAAAAGGGCGAGAAGGTGTTGGATATTTGTGCTGCCCCTGGTGGAAAAACAACACATCTTGCAGAGCTTATGCAAAACTGTGGAGAGGTTGTTGCCTGTGATATACACAAGCATAAAATAGACTTAATCAAGCAAAATGCAAACAGAATGGGGCTTGGTATAATAAAGCCTTTATTAATGGATGCCACAAGATTTAACGAAGATTTTGTTGATATGTTTGATAAGGTGTTAGCTGATGTTCCTTGTTCAGGGTATGGGATTGTAAAAAGAAAGCCCGATATAAAGTGGAAGGACGATAATATTGATGAAATTTGCAGTATTTCAAAAGAAATTTTGACAAATGCATCTAAATATGTTAAAATTGGTGGAGAGATAGTTTTTTCTACCTGCACAATCAATAAAGAAGAAAATGAAATAA
>JAFXBO010000231.1 GCA_017521775.1 Clostridia bacterium
GAGGAGGATTTCATTAACCAAGCCACTTACCGAGGAAACAAGGCCAACCTCTTTGGACGAAATAATAGGTCAAGCTGATGGGGTTGAGGCTTTAAAAATTGCACTTTGTGGCAGAAATCCTCAGCATGTTATTATTTACGGACCACCTGGCGTAGGAAAAACTGCTGCATCGAGAGTGGCAATGGAGTTTGCAAAAAGTTCAAACGGAACACCATTTAAAAGGGACGCAAAATTCATTGAGGTTGATGCAACGATAATGCAGTACGATGAGAGGAGTATTGCAGACCCATTGATTGGTTCAGTGCACGACCCGATTTATCAGGGTGCAGGTGCATATGGACCTGCTGGGGTTCCTCAACCAAAAGAAGGTGCAGTCAGCAAGGCTCACGGAGGTATTCTTTTTATTGATGAAATAGGCGAGCTTCAGAATATTCAGATTAACAGACTTTTAAAAGTGTTGGAGGACAGACGAGTTAAATTTGAAAGCTCATATTATTCAAGTGGCAATAAAAATATTCCCAGACACATTCACGACATATTTCAAAATGGTATTCCTGCAGATTTCAGGCTGATTGGAGCAACAACAAGAAGTCCTGAGGAAATTCCACCTGCAATTCGTTCAAGATGCACCGAAATATTTTTTAATTCCTTAAAAAAACATGATATATTAAAAATAATTGATAACACTTTGAAAAAGCTTAATATTACACTTAACGACGAGTGCAAAGAATTAATATGCGATTATGCATCAAACGGACGAGACACTGTTTCAATACTCCAGACTCTATCTTCCTTACTGGAACTGAAAAACAAAACAGTTGTTGATATAAAAGACATTGAATGGGTTATCGAAAGTGGACACTACTCCCCTGTTTATAATTATTCAATTAACAACGGCGAGAGTATCGGCAGAGTTCACGCGCTTGCAGTAACTATTCAAGGAGATGGTTTGGTTATTCCTATTGAGGCAACTGCAAGAAAAACAAAACATAACTCTTCAACAATTCATTGTGGTGGAATAACTGAAAATGAAACAATAAAAAAAGGAAACCAAACCTTAACAAGAACAAGTACTGCAAAAACTGCAGTCAATAATGTTTTTATTGTATTAAACAATTATTTAAAAGACACTTCGGATAGCTTTGATATAAATATTAATATTCCCGGAGGTGTTCCGATAGACGGACCATCTGCAGGGATTGCAATGTTTTTATGCTGTTATTCAGCGATAACCAACACACCCGTCCCAAACACCCTGTGCATAACAGGTGAAATATCAATAAAAGGAGAGGTTTTACCTGTCGGTGGTGTAAGAGCAAAAATTGATGCTGCAATATCATCAGGAGCAGACACTGTTATAATTCCAAAGGCAAACTATTGCGAACAATATAAAAAGCTTGATATAAATATTATCGCTGTTTCTGATGTTTCTGAGATTATATCACATATAGAAAATAAATCAATTACAAATAACAAAATTTCAATTAATCATAAAGAGACAGACCTGGCAATTGCAGAAAAAATATAAAAAAACCCAAAAAATGAAACTCATTTTTTGGGTTTTTAATTATTTTCCTACACAAAAATCGTGGAACACTGCTGAAACTATATCATCTGATACAACTGCACCTGTAATCTCTCCAAGTGCTTCTATAGCCAAGTTTAAATCTATTGATGCAATATCGGATGGCATTCCACACTCTATGCTGTCCTGAACTCTTTTTAATGCATCTTTGGCATTAGTTAGAGCACTGATGTGACGCATATTTGTGACAATTACCCCATCACTTTGAGACAACTCTCCGATATTATATAGTTTCTTAATTTTGTCAATAAGCTTTTGTGTCCCTTCTCCTGTTTTGACTGATATCTCAATTGGCTCACAATCAGTTATTTTCTTAATTTCTTCAACAATTGAACCTTCCCCTATATCGGTCTTATTTATTACAACAATTCTTTTTTTGTTTTTTGTTTTTTCAAGCAATTTAATTTCTTCATCATCAGGCTTTGTTGTGGAGTCGAGCATAACTATGACAAAATCCGAATTTTCAATACTTTTTATTGATTTCTCAACACCAATTTTTTCAACAGTGTCATCGGTTTCTCTTATTCCTGCTGTATCGGATAACACAAGCATAACACCATCAACATTAACGCTTTCTTCAATTACATCTCTTGTTGTTCCTGCTATATCAGTAACAATTGCTCTTTCCTCTTTTGCAAGAAAATTTAAAAGCGATGATTTTCCGACATTCGGTTTTCCAACAATCGCAGTTTTAATTCCCTCTTTTATAATTTTTCCATTTTCAGAGGTCATTATAAGAGCATCAATATCCTTTTCGGCCTCATTGGCCCTTACCTTTATGTCTTCGCAAGTCACATCCTCTAACTCTTCATCAGGATAATCAATTATAACCTGCATAGATGCAGCAAGCTTTAAAAGCCTGTCTCGTATACTATTTATTCTTTCTGACAAACTACCCTCTGACTGCAAAAGTGCGTTATCTCTTGCTAAGGTTGTTCTTGAATTAATTATATCAATAACTGCTTCAGCCTGTGACAAATCAATTCGACCATTCAAAAAGGCTCTTTTTGTAAACTCTCCTGCCTCTGCGTGATATGCACCAAGCTCAATGAGTCTTTTTAATACCCCTTTTGATGAAACAAGCCCACCATGAGTACTTATTTCAACAACATCCTCACAGGTATAGCTCCTTGGGGCCCTCATAACTGTTACCAAAACCTCATCAATTTTTTTTGAGGCATTGTCAACTATATGTCCATAATGAACTGTGTGCGTATCAACCTCACAAAGCTTGTCCTTTCCTACAAACGCTTTGTCTGCAATTTCAATTGCTCTATCTCCACTTAATCTTATAACTGCAATTCCTCCAACTCCAATCGGAGTTGAAATTGCAGCTATTGTTCTATTCTCCACAGAAAATCAATCCTTATTATTTATTCTCTAATAGTTTATTCAATTCATCCATAAAGGTTTCTATATCCGAAAAATGCTTATGAACAGATGCAAATCGTACATATGCAACCTCATCAAGCTCCTTTAGGTGTCGCATAACTCTCTCTCCAAGCTCAGTTGAACTTACCTCTTTAATTGCAGCCTGATATAATTCTCCTTCTATATCATCAGCAATCTTCTCCATTTGAGGCAACGAAATAGGTCTTTTTTCACAAGCTCTGATAATTCCTCTGATAATCTTTTCACGCTCATATGGTTGTCTTGAATTGTCCTGCTTAACTACTGCAAGGGAAATTGTTTCCAGGGTTTCATATGTAGTAAATCTTCTTTGACATTGTAAGCATTCTCGTCTTCTTCTGATTGCATTTCCATCCTCAGTCGGTCGAGAATCTATAACCTTTCCTTCTGCATATCCACAATATGGGCATTTCATAAGCTACACCTCACATATTTTATCTTACTCTAAAATTATATAGCAATTTTATAGTTTATTCAATATCTGTTTGTTTACAATTATTTTACAACATCTATACCCTCAAGCCTTACAAGAACTAATTCCCTCCCAACTGTTATTATTTTCTCCCAAGGGATTATGTAGTCATTTTTTTTAGAGAAAAAACTAAAAATTCCTCTTTTCCCGGGAATTATAATTGATGTTATTTTCCCTGTCTCAAAATCAATATCAACATCATAAATATATCCCAATCTTTCTGCATTTACAACGTTGATAACCTCTCTTTGCTTTAAGTCACACGCTCTTACCATAAAATCACCATCCCTTTATATAAATATTCAATAATTCATACAATTATTAGAGTATTATAAACCAAAATGCAAACATATTGTTAATAAAACAGAAAAAGACTTTTCAATTTTAAAAAAATGTGATATAATCTTTGCATTGACCTTTGAGGAGGGTAATTTAATGACACTATGTTCAAGATGTGGGAAAAATCCTGCTATAATATTTATAACCAAAATGGAGGGCGACAAAACCACTAATGAGGGGTTGTGTTTAGCTTGCGCAAAAAGTATGGGAATTGCACCATTAAATCAGATGATGGAAAGTATGGGCATTAACTCAGATGAAGATATAGAAAACTTGAATAATGAAATGTCTGAATTTATGACTAATATGGGTGATATTTCATCACCTGAAGATATACAGAATATGCTCCAGAGTATGAGTGGTGGAGATAATGATGAGGGTGGTGCTGCAACTGCTCCTTTAGGCTTCTTATCAAATATGTTTTCGGGTGATAAGAAAACAAATGAAGAAAAAAATAAAACCACAAACAACTCAAAAAACCAATCAAAAAAGAAAAAAATGCTTGACACCTACGGAACAAACCTTACTGCTAAGGCTTCCTTAGGTCAGGTTGACAGAGTTATTATGAGAGATGAAGAAATCGACAGAGTAATTCAGATATTAAACAGGCGTTCAAAAAATAATCCTGTCATACTTGGTGAGCCAGGGGTTGGTAAAACTGCAATTGCAGAAGGACTTGCTATGCGAATTTTTGAGAAAAAAGTTCCTCCGAAATTATTTGGTTATCAACTGTATTTAATCGACTTCACTGCCCTTGTTGCAGGAACACAATTTCGTGGACAGTTTGAAGCAAGATTAAAAAGTCTCTTGAATGAAGCTTCAGAAGCAGGCAATGTGATTATGGTTATTGATGAAATTCATAATATTGTTGCAGCAGGAGATGCAGAGGGTGCTATGAGTGCTGCAAATATCCTAAAGCCTGCTTTAGCAAGAGGTGAAATTCAGATTATCGGTGCAACAACCTTGGCAGAATATAGAAAGCACATTGAAAAGGATAGTGCGTTGGAGCGCCGTTTCCAACCGGTTCTTGTTGATGAACCCTCAATTGATGAAAGTATAGAGATACTAAAGGGTATAAAGGATTACTATGAAAAATATCACAATGTGAAGATATCCGACAAGATTATTGAAGACGCAGTAAGACTCTCTGAAAGATATATAACTGACAGGTTTTTACCCGACAAGGCTATAGATGTTATCGACGAAGCAGGCTCAAGGGTGAACTTAAAAAACAAAGCCCTATATGATGTAAAGGTGTTTACCGAAAGACTAAACGCCATTAATCAGGAGTCGGAAAAGGCAACAGAGGATGCTGATTTTGAAAAGGTTGCAACTCTTCGTTCAGAACAATTACAGTTAGAAGAACAAATCACCAAGGCAAAAAAGAAAGCTGATAAATCAGAGATAACATATGATGATATTGCTGCTGTTATTGAGAGCTGGACAAAAATTCCTGTTCATAAGTTGACAGAAGATGAAACTGTTAAACTATTAAATCTTGAAAACAGAATTCACGAACGTGTAATCGGTCAGGATGACGCAGTTAATGCTGTTTCAAGAGCGATAAGACGCGCTCGTGCAGATATCTCCATCAGAAAACGACCTGTTTCCTTTATCTTTGCAGGGCCTACAGGTGTTGGAAAAACCGAGCTTGTTAAAACTATTGCCGAGGTTATGTTCGGAAATGAGGATGCACTAATCCGTTTTGATATGTCCGAATTTATGGAAAAACATTCTGTTTCAAAGCTGATTGGCTCACCTCCCGGATATGTTGGTTATGACGATGCAGGACAGTTAACAGAAAGAGTGAGAAGAAAACCATATTCAGTTATTCTTTTAGACGAGATTGAAAAGGCTCATCCTGAAATATTCAACTTATTCCTACAAATTTTAGATGATGGCAGAGTTGCAGACAGTCACGGAAAAATTGTTAATTTCGAAAACACAATTATTATCATGACAACAAATGCAGGCTCGGAATTTAAAAATGCAGGACTCGGCTTTGGTGCAAGTGATGAGCTGACACTGTCTGACAATGTTGATAAGAGCTTAAAACAGATTTTCAGACCAGAGTTCTTAAACAGAATTGATGAGATAGTAACATTTAATCCATTAACAAGGGAACAACTAAAAGAGATTTGTAACCTGCTGTTAAAAGATATTGTTTTAAAACTCAAAGAAAAGAATGCAACAATCACCATAACAGATGATGCAAAAGAGGTTATTCTAAATAAGGGTTATGACGCTAAATATGGTGCAAGACCTCTAAAGCGTGCAATTCAGAAATTATTAGAAGATAAGCTTGCAAAGCTTTCATTAACAGGCCAGATTACCAATGGCACAACAATATCTGTTGATAAAGATGCAGATGATTTGTCAGTTACAACTATGAATATATAATAAAAAAACCATTTGGATTTTTCCAAATGGTTTTTCTTTTATAATTATTTAATCACTCTAACTCTTACTACACCCTCAACTGCATTTACTTTATCAATCAATTCATTTGTAATCATATCATCGGTGTTAATAATTGTGTATGCGATATCCTTTTTACTCTTATTAATAATATCAGAAATATTAATTCCTCCATCAGAGAAAATCTTTGTGAACTGAGCCAACATATCAGGCACATTCTTATGGATAATTGTTATTCTTCCATTTCCATTTACAGGTAACGAACAGTTAGGAAGGTTAACAGAGTTCAAAATATTTCCTGTTTCAAGGAAATCTGCAATTTCGTGAGCTGCCATAATAGCACAGTTATCTTCTGATTCCTCTGTTGAGGCACCAAGGTGAGGAATAGCAATTATTCCTTTATAGTTTATAGTTTCTGCATTAGGGAAATCAACCACATAACAAGATACTTTGCCTGAATCAAGAGCCTTCTTAATATCATCATTATTAACAAGCTCACCTCTTGCGTAGTTAAGAATTCTGACTCCGTCCTTCATATTGTTAATAGCATCTGCATTAATCATATACTTTGTATCAGGTGTCAAAGGAACATGAATTGTTATGTAATCAGATTTTGCATAAATGTCGTCAAGAGTTGTTGCCTTTTCAATGTGGCTTGACATTCTCCAAGCAGCATCAACTGACAAGTATGGGTCATAACCTATAACATTCATTCCAAGATGTCTTGCAGCGTTGGCAACTAAAATACCAATAGCTCCCAAACCGATTACACCCAAAGTTTTTCCCTGAATTTCACATCCTGCAAAATTTGACTTACCTTTTTCAACCTGTTTTGCAACATCGTCACCAGTAAGAGTTGCTGCCCAATTAATTCCACCAACAACATCTCTTGAAGCAAGGAACAAACCTGCTAAAACAAGCTCCTTTACTGCATTTGCATTAGCACCAGGAGTATTGAACACAACAACACCCTTTTCAGTACACTTATCAATTGGAATATTGTTAGTTCCTGCACCTGCTCTTGCAACTGCCTTCAAGCTCTTTGGAAGCTCCATATCGTGCATAGCAAAGCTTCTTAAAATAATTCCGTCTGCATCAAAATTCTGGTCATCTGTTATCGCATACTTTGCCTTGTCAAGCTGGTCAAGTCCACAAGCAGCAATTTTATTCAAAGTAAGAATATTATACATTTTATCATTTCCTCACATTATTTATTTTCGGCTTCAAATTTCTTCATAAATTCAACCAAAGCCTTAACACCTTCAACAGGCATAGCGTTATAGATACTTGCTCTCATACCACCAACTGTTCTGTGTCCCTTTAAGTTAACAAAGCCTGCTTCCTTTGCTTCCTTAACAAATTTAGCATCAAGTTCTTCGTTTCCTGTTATAAAAGGAATATTCATCAATGAACGGTCTTCCTTAACAACTGTACCCTTGAACATTTCTGATGAATCAAGGAAATCATACAGCATTTTAGCTTTTTCTTCGTTCAACTTCTGAACTGCTGCTATTCCACCCTTTTCCTTAATCCATTCCAAAACCAATTTCATAACATATATACCATATGTAGGTGGTGTGTTATACATTGAACCATTATCAACATGAATTTGATAATTAAACATTGTTGGAGTGAAATCCATCTGGTTTCCGATCAAATTCTCTCTAATAATGCAAAGAGTAACCCCTGCAGGTCCTAAGTTCTTTTGTGCACCTGCATAAAGCATACCAAACTTGGAAACATCCATAACCTCTGACATTACCATTGATGAAATATCAGCAACCAATGGAATATCACCTGTATCAGGAAGCTCGTTATATTTTGTCCCATAAATTGTGTTATTCATACAAATATAGAAATAGTCTGCATCCTTTGAGAATGTGTTCTTATCAAGCTTTGGAATATAGCTGAAAGTCTTATCTGCTGATGATGCAATCTCATTAACTGTTATATATTTTTTAGCCTCGGCAGCTGCTTTTTTTGCCCATTGTCCTGTGATAACAATATCACACTTTTTATTCTTATTACCAAGATTCATAGGAATCATTGCAAATTGACTTGATGCACCGCCCTGTAAGAATAAAACTTTATAATTATCAGGAACATTCATAAGCTCTCTCACCAATGCTTCACAGCCATTGATTATTTCCTCATAATCTTTTGAACGGTGGCTCATTTCCATAACGGACATTCCTGCCTTGCCGTATTCAACCATTTCATCTTGTGCCTTTTTCAACACTTCTTCAGGAAGCATTGAAGGACCTGCAGAAAAATTATAAACTCTGCTCATTTTAAAAACCCTCCAAATCGTTAAAATGATAATTATGTCTATTTTTACATTATTCTATCATTATATACCACTTTATTTAATAAGTCAATAAATTATTGTTATTTTTCTAACTATTTTCTAAAAAATCTTTGATTGACTGAGCTATTGCCCATGCAAGTCTTGATTGATAATCTTCATCATTTAATTTTTTTTCTTCTTCGGGATTTGACAAAAATCCACATTCCACCAATACAGCAGGAGACGGAGGATTTTTCATCAAAAATAACGATTGGTCAGCAGCCTTAACAGCGTACATTTTAGCACCTGTGATTTCCGACATTTTTTCCTGCATTGAGTTTGCAAGTTCTTTTGTTTGGGGATGGTTGTTGTCATAAAATAACCTCAAACCGTTGACTTTTGGTTGCTCAAAATGATTCATATGAATTGATATAAATAAATCTGCCTCACTTTTTTTTATTATTTTAAGCCTTTCATTCATATCCTCTCTTTTCATTTCTCTTAAACTTTTTCCGTCATCTTCAAAAGACAGGCAATTCTCATCATTTCTTGTCATTGTCACTTCTATTCCGCCAACACTTAAAATTTCTTCAACCTTTTTTGCTACAGACAGATTAATTGATTGTTCGATTGTTCCACCTATCCCCACTGCGCCACCATCAGGAAGTCCGTGTCCTGCATCAATGACAACTTTATGTTCGTCGTTATTTGTTCCAAAAGTTCTTAAAATCGGAGTAATACTAAGCGTTACACCAACCAAAAGTCCTGTTGCAATAAACAATGACGACCACAAAACCTCTTTTCTGTTTTTGACAATAAACAACAAATAAATCACCTGCAAATCAAAATAAACTTATCTGTCTATTTCTATTCGCAAGTGTTTTTATTTATTACAATATCATCCCTTACAAGCCAGAGCAGCACCTATTATACCTGCATCATTAAAAAGTGTGGCAATCCTGATATCAGTCTTTTTACGATCCTTATTATATTCGTGACTGTAACAGTACTCCTTAACAGGTTCAAGCAAATAGTCTCCCTCTTTACTTATCCCCCCACCGATTACAATCTTTTCAGGTTGGAAAATATTCACTATGCTAACCAATCCTGATGCAACATACTCTAAATATTTTTTAACAACCTCTATGCCTGTCTCATCTCCAGCTTTGGCAGCTTCAAAGGCTGTTATTCCACTGACTTTTCCGTCTCTTTTTGCAATCTTATTCATCAGACTCTCAGGATTTCTTTCCATAGCCTCCTTTGTCTGCTTTATCAATGCAGTCACAGATGCATACGCTTCCCAACACCCGATATTTCCACAATTACAAGGTATTCCATCGTGTACAAGGGTTATATGTCCAAGCTCTCCGCCTGCACAGTTAAATCCGTTATAAATCTTACCATTAATAACAATTCCACCACCAACAC
>JAFXBO010000232.1 GCA_017521775.1 Clostridia bacterium
GTATTATTACTGTTATTGTTATTTTAGCTGTTCTCCTTTTGCGATTTGCAAAAGCATCAGTTGACCAGGTGAGTGAAGCAAGACTTTCAAGACTCTCTGAAGACGGAAACAAAAAAGCAAAAAAAGCATTAAAGCTTGTTGAAAAATCAAATGTCACAATAGTCAGATTACAGCTTTCTATTGTATTCCTGGAATTGTTGTCGGCAGGTTTGGGAATGTCAATTATATATACGCTCGTTTCCGGTTATAAGCTTGATGGTTATTTTTCTTTACTATCCATAGGCGGACTTTTGGTATTAGCATTTATAATCGAGCTATTTGGAATTGTTGTACCAAAAAAATTAACTGCTCAGAATGCAGAAAAAACACTATTCCCTTTATTATGGCTTGTTAATCTTGTTTATATCATTGTCACTCCGTTTGAGAAAATTCTCTCATTTTTAGCTTCTGTCATTTTAAAACCTTTTGGAATTGACCATAATTCCGAAGACGAAGAAGAGGTTACTGAAGAAGAAATCAGATTTATGGTCGATATGGGCAGTGAGTCAGGTGCAATTGAGCCTGACGAAAAGAAAATGATTCATAATATTTTTGAGCTTAATGATACTCCTGTTAAGGATATTATGACTCATAGAACTGAGGCAGTTTTCTTATGGAAAGATGAAAGCGTTTCAGAGTGGGAAAAGACTATCGGAGAAACCAACCATTCAGTATATCCTGTCTGCGGAGATTCTGTTGACGATATTTTGGGAATAGTAAAGACTGCAAGTTTCTATAAATTACTTAGAAAGTCAGATAATGATGAGGATGTTAACTTATCTTCACTTATAAGAGACCCTTATCTTGTTCCTGAATCAATCAAAGCCGATGACCTTTTCCGTCAGATGCAGATTTCCAAAAAGCATTTCGCTCTTGTGTTGGACGAATATGGTGGCTTGGCAGGTATTATAACAATGTCTGATTTGTTGGAAGAAATTGTTGGAGACCTTGACAATGACACAGAGTCTATTGAAGAAGACGATATTGTTATGCTTGATGAAAATACATGGAAAATTCTTGGTTCGACAGATATTGATTTTGTTGCCGAAGTATTGGAAATTGAATTACCTGTTGAAGAATATAACACGTTCTCAGGAATGATTGTTGGCGAATTGGGTGCTATCCCTGATGATGGGACAACCCCTGAGCTTGAAGCCTATGGCTTGCAGATTAAAGTCACAAAGATTTCTGACCACAAGATTGATGAAGCTCTTGTGTGCAAGGTAAATCCGATAACCGAAACTGAAGAATAAAAATTAAATGCTGATTTGGTTTAATCCAAATCAGCATTTTTTAATTTTTCTAAATATTCAATATCCTTTTTTGAAAGCTCTGCTTTTTCTAATAAGTCAGGTCTTTTTAAGTATGTGTTTTTTAAGCTTTGCTCCCTTTTCCATTCATCGACTCTGGCGTGGTGACCTGATATTAACACATCAGGAATTTTAACACCCATAAATTCTTCAGGTCTTGTATATTGGGGATATTCCAATAACCCTGAAAAATGGCTTTCATTCTCATATGAACTCTCGGATGCAAGAACGCCCGGAATCATTCTCGAAATTGAGTCAATAACTGCCATTGCAGGAATTTCCCCACCTGTTAAGACGAAATCACCTATTGATATTTCCATATCCACTATCATATCAAGCACTCTATGGTCAATGCCCTCATAGTGTCCGCAAAGAATAACAATATGCTCATACTTTGATAAATCGACTGCCATTTTCTGATTGAAAACCTTACCCTGTGGTGACATATATATCGTTAAAGGCTTATAATCAAGGTCTTTTACTATTGACTGATATGCATCATATATCGGTTGTGCCGACATAAGCATTCCACCACCACCACTGTATGGGTAGTCATCAACCTTTCTGTGCTTATTCTTAGTATAATCCCTTATATCTATAAAATTAAACGAAACCAATCCCTTTTCCTCGGCTCTTTTTATTATGCTATCTCCAAGAACTGCTGAAAACATATCAGGAAAAAGGGTTAAAACATCAAATCTTATCATAATTCGTCCAACCCCTCTATTAAATGGACTACAACCTTTTTATTTTCAATATCAACACTGACAATGGTTTCATCGGTAACAGGAATAAGCATATCCTTTCTTTGAGGAGCTGAAACTGCATAGATGTCATTTGCACCTGTGTTAAAAACATCGCTGATTTCACCCAATTTTTCTCCATTATCATCAAAAACTTCACAACCTATCAGGTCAGCAATATAATAAACTCCCTCAGGCAATTCACCAAGCATATCCCTGTCAGCAGTTAACACACAGTTTTTAAAGGTCTCTGCTTCTTCAATCGACTCAATCTGGGAAAACTTTGCTATGATATTATTTTTTTGATACTTGATATTTTTTAAATCAAGCTTTATTTCCCCGTTTTTCTTTTTTGCATAAACATATTCCAAATCTTCAAAAACCTCAGGGTAATCTGTCCAGGTGACGATTTTTACTTCACCCTTTAGTCCGTGAGTATTAACTATCTTTCCAACCTCTAATCTATCCATAATCATTTCCTTCCAGCACTTTTACAATATTCTCTTATCTCGCAGTTTTCACAATCAGGCCGTCTTGCAATGCATCTTAATCTTCCGTGATTAACAAGCTGATGACAAAATCTTAATTGTCTATGGGGTGGTATAATTTTTTTTAAATCAAATTCAATCTTAACAGGGTCAGTGTTATTTGTTAAGCCAATCTTTGTTGAAAGACGGATACAATGAGTATCAACCACTACTGCAGGCTTATTAAAAATATCTCCTAAAACAAGGTTTGCAGTCTTTCTCCCTGTTCCTGCCAAGGTTAACAAATCCTCCATTGTATCAGGAACTTCACCATTATATTCATCAATTAACCTTTTGCAACAAGCAATGATATTTTTAGCCTTATTTTTATAAAATCCTGTTGATTTTATGTCCTGCTCCAATTCCTCTAAATCTGCAGATGCAAAATCATAAACATTTTTATATTTTCGGAACAAATCCTTTGTCACAATATTCACTCTTGCATCTGTGCATTGAGCAGACAGTTGTGTTGCAATAAGCATTTGCAGGGGGTTTTCATAATTAAGGGTGCATTTAACCTCGGGATAGATTTCATCTAAAATTCTCATAACACCCTCGGCTCTTTCACTTCTTTTCACGAAATCCCTCACCTCTTATCCTTAATCAATATATTTAACAAAGCTTTTTATAATTTTGGCACAAAGATGCGCAGTCTTTGTTTCAAACTCCTCATATGATTCTGCTGCAGAGCCATCTGCCAAATCTGAAATTGTTCTTACAACAACAAACGGAATTTCGTTTGCAACAGCCGTCTGGGCTATTGCACCACCCTCCATTTCACATACCATTGCGCGAAAATTATCCCTGATTTCCTTTTTCTTCTCAGCGCTCGAAACAAAAACATCTCCTGTTGCAATTCTTCCGACCTTGATTTTATCAGGGCTCATATTTTCCTCTGCTGCTTTCTTCACTATCTCAACGAGATTTTTATCACATTCATATATTGTTGCTTTATCCTTATCGCCTTTAAACATATAGCCTTTAGCATAGCCAAAGCCTGTGACATCAAAATCGTGTTGACAAAGCTCATTTCCTATAACAACATCAGAAACTGCGAGTCCATCTCCGATTCCTCCACCGATACCTGTGTTAACTATAACAGCAACATCAAATTTATCGCATAAAATCTGGGCGCATCTTCCTGCATTAACCTTGCCAATCCCACATTTTACAACAATAACTTCTTTTCCCTCGAGTCTTCCCTCATAGAATTCCATTTCGGCGAACTTAGACTTTTTCGGATTTTCAAGACTGTTTTTAAGTGTTTCCACCTCTATATCCATTGCTCCGATTATTCCGATTCTATTCTTCATATTTCATTTTCTCCTCTGTCCAGTTAACCAAAACTTCGCACATATCTTTTGCGACCTTTTTTGCACCATCTAAATCGTGTTCAAGATAATTTCCACATTCCTCTTTTTTGCTTCCGGGAATAACACCATCAAACTCACTGATAAAAGAGAATGCTCCCCTTACCATATCAATAACATCCTGTTTTTTAACCACATCACGCATCAAAAGGTAAAAACCTGTTCGACAACCCATAGGTCCCACATAGATTACACTGTCTGAAAACTCGCTGTTTCTTGCATATGTTGCAAAAAGATGTTCAAAGGTATGCATTGCCTCAACAGGAAGATAATCTCCCCCATTTGGCTTTTTCATTCTTATATCGTAGCTTATGACATCTCCGTCAATTCTTGAAATATATATTCCCTTTTTTAGTTTATCATGATTTACTGAAAAGCTTGCAATTCTCTCCATTTTGTATTCCTTTCGTCCTTACTGAATTTTTATCTTCTCTGATATAACCCCTGAATTATACAAAAACATCAGTTGCTTTAAATCCTCTATATCTTTTAATAGCTTTCTACCATTATCAGTATCCTTAACAAGCGTCCTTTTTAGTGCTTTCTCAACAACATTCTTTTGCGACGTCATTTCAAGGTTATTTTTTAATATATGACTAACACTTTCAAATGGCATATGCGATGTCAAAATCAGACCATATGAATTAAAGGTCAGAGTATATCCTGCTATTCCTGTTTCCTTCTGGTATGTTTTTGACATACCTCCATCAATCAATAATAGCTTTCCTCCTGCCTTTATCGGTTTTTCACCCTCTTTGAATTTAACAGGGATATGTCCGTTTATGATGTGTGACTGTTCAGCATCAAGCCCGAATTCAACTAAAATCTTTTTACATATTTCTTCATCATTCTGCAACTCAAAATATGGCTGTTTTTTCTCCTTATGAGATTTTTCATCATCCAAGAACATTCTTTCAAATGTTGCCATTTTCTTTTTCCCAAAAAGAGGAGAGTCGGGTGAGCACCATAAATACCACGCAAAATCTAAATTCTCATTTTTGCTGTATGAATTTCTTATTTGTCTTTCGCAATAATCAAGATAGCCCTTTCCACTCATTTTTCTTCCGTCAAGGGAAATTTTTGAAAATTCTCCATCTTCATCAAAAGGGATACATCCGTGATACAAAAGATTTCCGTTATAGCAAAGATAAATTCCACCCTTTGCAAACAGGAATTTTAAGTGTCTTTGCATTTTCTCACTATGTAAAAAACTGTGCTTAAGATTTTCTATAATCTCTTGTTCCCCCTCTGTGAGTTCGAAAGGATTATCACGATTTATTGTCGGAAACTCATCAGTGTTTAATTTATATCCACACCAGCTAAGCTCATCAAAGTTAATTTTATCAAGTTTTGTGTTACCCTGCATATTATACGCAGGATTTCTCATCATAACATTATCTTCAAGCTTGAAACGAATCATTGAAATAGCCTTATACATTTTTTCAATGCTGTCTTTACCTTTGTATTTATCTATAGCGAAACTTTCAAGCTTACGAAGACTTACTCCATAGCCCTCCTCTAAAAACAAAATGTTTTCATATTTTAAGCTATTTGCTATAACAATGGCAATGCACACTTCACTTCCCATCATTGCACCCATCCATACAATATCGTGGTTTCCCCATTGGATGTCGATATTCTTGGTGTTCATCAAAATATCCATAACCAAATCAGGTCTTGGACCTCTGTCAAAAATATCGCCCACAATATGCAA
>JAFXBO010000233.1 GCA_017521775.1 Clostridia bacterium
AAAAGGTGGTGAGAAGATGGACTCAAAAGAGAAGTTGAAGTTCAAGGATATGGGTGAGGTAAAAGCTACCGTAGAAGCGCTCAAAGGACAGGTCACAGAAGAGGACTATGAACTTCTACAATACTTTTTTGGGCTGTTAGATAATCGAGCCATTTCAGAGGTAGTAATGCTAAAAGGTGAGGAAGTCAAGATAGATAAGTTCCTTGTACCTATTATTGTGGACTTGAATAACAGGGGTTATCAAACCTTAGCCTCTTGTTCCGGCCTGCAGGAGGAACATCCACAGGAGAGATTTAAGCCTGAAAGTGGTTATCTATCTATTGCCTTTGACAAGGAGCTGCTTGACTATTTGCAGAGCAATCTCAATGACCCTATCATAGAGGTCAGAGAGGGTGAAGCATATCTAAATCCATCAGTGTCAATTAGAGTAAATAGCAAAGATGATGATGTTCTCAAAGAGAAGTGGTTGCTCATTTGGGATGTTCTGAAATCAAGATAAAGTAAGAGGGATGGCGATTTGCCATCCCTCTTATTGTTTTAGCTATTCTGTTTTGTCAGGTACTCCTCCAGCTTTGCTCTGTCATAGCAATAGCAGTAAAAGTTGTAGTCCCCTTTTTCAGTAAAGCATCTCAGATAATAGGTGTATTTATTGGAAGTAAAACAGAAACCGTAAGTATGCCCCATAAGACTGTTGAGTTCAGCCTCCTTATTCTGGGAACAATAAGCAGACATAACAGAACGGTTTTTGAGAAGACCATCTTCTCTTAGGGAGTTGATAAGATTGTCGAACTCATCCTTGAACTCTTGGGTCTTATAGTCTTCACAATGAGGCCACCATGTTGTCCAAAACTCATTTCCACTTTTTGCAAAATCACCACGGAGATGACCGATGCAGCCGAGTTCTTCATCTTTGCCATTCTGACTGTAAAAAAGGATATGTTTTTCCTTGGGGACAATCTGAATGGTCTGAGAAAGATTACCTACTCTAAAATAGCCAGCAGATGCCATTAAAAGGTCTCCTTTCTTTTGAGTTTGAATACCTGCTTAATAAAGGGTTGGACATAGGTTTCATTGGGCGCCAAGTCATAGCCTAAAGATTCAGCCAAAGCTATGGCTCGCTCAGAGGCTTGCTGTCCAATAGGAAGTTTGCGAATAAAGCCTTGAATGGATTTGGTTTCTTGCTCATAGTCTGCATTTCCCTTGCGAGAAGTACCAGGAGTGGTTTCTCTGTCAGGGTCATAGACATTCTTGACTTTGCCACCATGCAGCACACCCTCAACCTCCATTTGAGGTTGCCCTTTAAATGTGAAGAAGTCAGAAACCTTTGTAAGCTGATACTCAGGTTTGTTCAGAGCATAGCAGCCATACAGGTAGAGAATGAGGGCAGAGAAGTTGAGAGCAAGATGTGGGTTCTCTCTGTATTCTCTGAACATAGTGAAAAAGAACTGCCTCTTGGTATCGTAGTAGCCTGAGAGGTCACCTTCAACAGTAGAAACTCTATACAGCATAAAGATGCTGTTGTCAAAGAAAATCTCCTTTAAGAGCAGGGTCTTAAACAAAGGATTGTCTTTGAAGGTGATGATGACACCATTAGAGGGCAGGGTTTTGTTTCTCTTGGAAAGGTCGTTTTTGAGGTTATCTAAGCTGAGATTGGTAGACAGCAACTCAAAAGGTGCTGCTCTTGTGGTGAAGGGTTCTTTAGGAAGGATGTCAAAGGTGAACTCATTGATGAAAGCTAAAAGTGCAGTAGTGGTGGTGGTTTGAAGCTTATCAACATTGGTGTAGAGGTGA
>JAFXBO010000234.1 GCA_017521775.1 Clostridia bacterium
ACGGGTAATTGTACTAAAATACCATTTATTTTTTTGTCGTTATTAAGCTTTTCAATCAATTTTAAAAGCTCTTCTTGGGTTGTTTCTTCGCTCAAAGCATATTCCTCTGAATATATCCCAATCTGCTCGCAAGCCTTTTTCTTATTATTGACATAAACTCTGCTTGCAGGGTCATCACCAACAATAATGACTGCTAAGCCTGGGTTAATTCCTTTTGCCTTTAGCTCTGTTACCTCTTGAGCTAACTCGTCCTTTATTCTTTGTGACACCATTTTTCCGTCTAAAATCTTTGCCATCTTTCTCTTTCCTCCATTCATTTTTCTGCGGTCTTATAAGACAACCTGCTCCATATCCTATCAAATCGGTTCTTCCTGCAAGCTTTAACGCTTCACAAACCAGTTTATAATTATCAGGATTTCTGTATTGCAACAATGCTCTTTGCATTGCTTTTTCCTTTGGTGTTTTGGGAACATATACCTTTTCCATTGTAAATGGATTTAACCCTGTATAAAACATACAGGTCGATATTGTTCCCGGTGTTGGGTAAAAATCCTGTACCTGTTGCGGATTTATTCCATTCCTCTTTAAATATAAAGCCAGTGAGATTGCATCGTGTAATGTGCTTCCCGGATGACTTGACATAAGATATGGAACAAGATATTGCTTTTTCCCTATCTTCTCATTTATCTTATAGAATTTATCCGAAAATTTGTTATAAACCTCATTTTTAGGCTTACCCATATATTTTAAGACATTGTCTGAGATATGCTCAGGTGCTACCTTTAGCTGTCCACTTACATGGTGTTTGCAAAGCTCATAAAAGAACTCGTCATTTTTATCATTTATGAGATAATCAAATCTTATTCCTGAACGGATGAAAACCTTTTTTACTCCGTCGATTTCTCTTAATTTCTTTAAAAGAGAAAGATATTCCGAGTGGTCAATCTTCATATTCTTGCAAGGTGTGGGATATAAGCATTGTTTATCCTTACACGCACCGTTTTTACATTGTTTATCACACGCAGGTGCTCTGAAATTTGCAGTAGGACCTCCGACATCATGAATGTAGCCTTTAAATTCAGGGTCCCAGACCATTTGCTTTGCCTCATTTATAATCGATTGCTGACTCCTTGCAGTAACTATCCTTCCCTGATGAAACGCCAATGCACAGAAGTTACAACTGCCAAAGCATCCTCTTGAGCTTACAAGGCTGAATTTAACCTCTTTAATAGCCTCAATTCCACCTGCTTCTTCATACATAGGATGATAATTTTTCATATAATTTAATGAATATACTGCATCCAGTTCCTTTGTTTCCAAAGGTTTTTGCGGAATGTTTTGCACAAGGTATTTATCCCCATGTTTTTGAATAAGTGTTTTTCCTGTGTATGGATTTTGTTCATAATACTGAATTCTGCAAGACTCGGCATATGCTTTTTTAGACTCAACACATTCCTCAAATGACGGAATTTCTATACTATTTTCAATATCATTTGTATCAGATAAATAGCAAGTACCTGGAATATATGTTATGTCCTTAACATCCATCCCACTTGCAAGACAATCTGCAATTTCAACAATCTGCCTCTCTCCCATACCATACATTAAAATGTCAGCTTTTGAATCTAAAAGAATTGAACGCCTGATTTTATCGTCCCAATAATCGTAGTGCGCAAATCTTCTCAGGCTTGCCTCAATTCCACCTATTAAGACAGGTATTTTTCCAAAAGCTTCTCTTATTCTGTTACAATATACAATCGTTGCTCTGTCAGGTCTTTGACCTGCCTTATTCCCAGGGGCATATGCATCGTCGCTTCTTTTCTTTTTACTTGCAGTATAGTGATTAACCATACTGTCAATATTACCTGCAGAAACAAGCACACCAAGTTTTGGTCTGCCCATTTTCTTAAAATCTTCAACATTTCTCCAGTCAGGAAGAGAAATTATCCCTACCTTGTAACCGTGTTTTTCAAGTATTCTCGATATAATTGCATGACCAAAGCTTGGATGGTCAACATAAGCATCTCCACAAATATAGAGAAAATCAAGCTCGTCCCAGCCTCGCTTTTGCATATCTTCCCTTGAAACAGGTAAAAAATCTTTTATCACTTTTATATCCTCAATTATTCAAAATCTGTTGTATTTATTCTGTTCATATATACTTCACGAGGTTTTGAGCCGTTAGCACCACTGATAATTCCACGCATCTCCATCTGATCAATAATTCTTCCTGCTCTTGCATATCCAACCTTTAATCGTCTTTGAATCATTGCAGTTGAAATCTGTCCCAACTCAACTGCCAAATCGATAGCTTGTGGTAACAATGCATCTGCATCGTCATCATCACTGTTTTCCTCCGAGCTGATATCTCCTGATGCCATTCTGTCAAGATGCTCAGCAATATCTTCTGCGTAATGAGTTACCTCACTATGCTCCTTAATAAAGCTTACAAGCTTTTCTACCTCCTGATCGGATACAAATGCACCCTGAACCCTCAGAGCATTACTTAAGCCTGTAGGATGGTACAACATATCACCTTTTCCTAAAAGCTTTTCTGCTCCACCTTTATCAAGAATTGTTCGGCTGTCTACCTGTGATGAAACTGCGAATGCAATTCTTGATGGAACATTCGCTTTAATAAGACCTGTTATGACATCAACTGAAGGTCTTTGTGTTGCTACAATAAGGTGTATTCCTGCTGCTCTTGCAAGCTGAGCAAGTCGGCAGATATAGTCCTCAACCTCTTTTGCTGCAACCATCATCAAGTCTGCCAACTCGTCGATTATAATAACAATCTGAGGTAATTTTTCTTCACCGGTCTTTGTAACATACTCATTATATCCTGTTAGGTTTCTTGTTCCACTGTCTGCAAACAATGCATATCTTCTCATCATTTCGCCAACTGCCCAGTTTAGAGCACCTGCAGCTCTTTTAGGGTCGGTTACGACAGGTATCATCAAGTGCGGGATACCATTATACACGCCCAATTCAACAACCTTAGGGTCAACCATAATGAGCTTAACCTCATCAGGACTTGCTTTATATAAAATACTTGTTATGATTGTGTTTATACAAACTGACTTACCTGAACCGGTTGAGCCTGCAATAAGAACGTGTGGCATCTTTGCTATATCTCCGACAACAACATTTCCACCGATATCCTTACCAAGAGCAACTGTTAGTTTGGAGGTTGCTTCTCTGAACTTTGTGCTTTCCATTAATTCTCTTACAGCAACAGTATTGACGCTTGTGTTCGGAACTTCAATTCCCACTGCTGCTTTCCCTGGAACTGCTGCAACCAAAACTGTCGGAACTGCAAGGTTAAGAGCAATATCCTCTGCAAGACCTGTTATTTTTGAAAGTTTAACACCTGTGTTAGGTTGAATTTCATATCTTGTTACAGACGGACCCTGAGTTACCTGCAATAATTTTGCCTCAACCCCGAAATTTTTGAGAATTTCCATCAATTTGTTTGCAGTTTCCTGCATTTCTCTTCTCTTATCGGCTGATGCTGCCTTTGGTTTTGCCAAAAGGTCAATTGGAGGATATACATACTCAACCTTGACCTTTTCTATTGCATCATCCATCTCCTCATTAATCTGTATCTTTTCTTCTTCAGTTATTGCATCAACTCTTTTTGCTCTTTGATTGCCTGTTCCTTTGTTTTCCTCATCTACGATCTCATCCTTGACATCATCCAAAGTTGCACCGATTGTTATGTCCTCTTCTTCCTCCTCATTATCCTCTATCGGAATATCAGGTTTATATATAATTTCTTCAATCTTTGCCTTAGACGGCTTTTCTTCTTTTTGAGGTTCGTCATCACCTATTGAAAAATCAATGTTTTTCTTCTTTTGTTCAACGCTCTTTTTAACCTTATTTGCTGCCTTCTCGCCCTTGTTTTTAGAACCTTTATAATCTACCTCGCTAATCTCTTCCCCTATCTTAAATAATCCCTGGAAAAAGCCTGCAAGCATAGAGAAAACTGAAACCTTGATTAAAAGACTTATAATTGCAACAAGCGCAAAGATAAGTATAATTATTGAAGCAGCTTTTGGAATTAATGGTGTTAAAATATTAGCAATTATACCTCCGAACAAACCTCCTCCAACCAGTGATGCTCCATATGTAATCAAGTCGCTGTATGGAAGTGCGCCCTCAAATATAATCTGGTATAACGCACTCAAAATAACACATCCCACAAGCGAAAGCACTAATTTAATGGTGAGCTTATCAATTCTTTTCTGGTCGCAAATGTATATGGCTAAACCTGCTAAAATTATCGGAATTAAATATGCACTCACTGAGAATAAAGAGAAAAGAATTTCTTTTATTATAACAGTTAAAATTCCTGATCCGTTCGTATAAAGAAAAATACCCATCAAAATAGCAACAAGACTCAAAATAACTATATGCACAGAATAATGAAGTGGTTGTTTTTTGTTACTTGTTCTTTTATTTGATACTGCTGATGCTTTTCTTTTTTTATTAGCCATCGTAAAAATAACCTCTCTGTTCCTTGATTATACATATATTATACAACATTTTTCATAATTAATCAATAGGTCTTATCTAAATAAAACTAATGTATAGGCAACCACAGTCGCCTATACATTATGTCTTTTTAATTCTTCTTTTTTCTTGTTACATCATTAGGATTGAATGCAAAGTTAGTTGCTGTTGAATCCTCTTTGACTTTTCCTGATAGCAATAAGTCAAGATGTGTTTCATCAAGCTCATCCACTGGTAAAAACTCATTACTCATTGCATATGAAAGTATCTCTTTCTTCAACCAGTCTGCACATGGGTCATCTTCCTTGAAATCAAAACTACATACCACCAGTTTTCCGCCCAAAGCTCTAAACTCAAACAATGCTGATTGCTTCATGATGTTTTTATGAGACGAAGCAACATCAATAATCGGATTGAAAACTACATCATCATTTTCAAAGCACACTGCATTACCTTTTTCCATAAGTTGATTAAACTGCCATCCACAAAAACCTTCGTGAGGAAAATCTTTCATAATCGGATGGTCAGAAATAACAGTCGCAAGATTTCCTGTAGTTCTTCCTGCAATCGAAATATCAAAGGTTGTAGGAAGACTTGCAAAAGGCTCTGTTCCAAAAATAACTATATTTTCTCCCTTATTAAGCAGCTTCTTTAACTCATCCTTAGTCATTCCATCAGAAACTATAAGTCCCTTGGTTTCTACATTCTTGGCTTCAGGGAATACATATAATTCCCATTCATTTTCACAAAATAGTTCAGCACTATCTAATGTTACATATAGTTTTAATGCTAAAGGTTTTTCAATACAAGGCATATTCACGCACCAGTCATAAAGCTTTGAAACTTTTCCGTTCTTGATGTTCTTGACATCAATCTTTTCTTTTGCAAAAACCTTGCCATCTGCCATAAGGTATAAAGAAAGAGTTGCACAATCAATCTCTTCTTTTCCATAGTAGGAGGTATATATTCCAAATGTATGTTCTTCCCCACTCTTATAGTTTGTTTTTCTCATAACATCTGAAAGAAGAACAGACTCTGAGTTATACATTAATACATTTCTTACTGTCTCCCCTGGCTTTAGCTCATAAAATTCATTCATCATACCAACATCATAGCCGAAGGTGTGCCAATGTGTGTCAATAGGGCCCAAGAAATCAAAGCCTGCCATATGCTCACATCTTCTTGTGGCTTCAAAGCAGTATTTACGAACTCTTCTCTGCCACTGGGATGAATTATTAAAATACATAGGTGCTTTTTTCAAAAGTCCCTTATCTTCAAGATGTTTTTCTATCGATGAGAACATCTCTGTTTTACCAATTCTTGTATCCTTATATCTATCCTTTATGCTAAGGTCTGTGTATGTACCATTAATACAAATTTCGTGGCTCAGTCTTGGCTTGTTATAAACCACATTCCATTTATCAATCAATTCAGGGTCTGCCTGAGCTACTGATCTATAGCTCAATTTTCCCCACGCATAACTGTTATAAAGGTCAGAAAATTCCCCAAGAGCTTTCATTCTTGGCTCATGGTGTGGGAAAGGCTCCATTGTTGTTGCCTCTGTTTCAGGATAAACAAAGTTATATTCTGCCATTGGCAACGCACTCATTGGTGAGAACAGCAAATCTGTCTCTTCATGAACAATTTTTGCCAATTTTGATAAATGCTCGACTTCAGCTTCATAAATCGGATTTTCATTTCCCCAGCAATATATTGCTACACAAGTATGTCTTCTGCAAATTTTTACAATTTCTTCCCAGTGCTCTACTGATGAATTGTTTGGAGCTTCAACCTGAACTAACATTCCCAATTCATCTGCTGCCTGCATATATTCCTCTTCAGGAACATAGGTGTGGAAACGAATAAAGTTAAATCCAAGGCTTTTTACCTTTTTAATAACATTTCTGTAAAATACTATATCGTGATTTGGGTGAACAGTTTCAGGATAATAACAATGCTCACAAATACCTCTTAAGAAATAAGGCTTATTGTTAAGCTTTAGGTGAGATTTATCAGGAACAAGCTTTTTAACACCAAATACTCGTGACAAGGTTGAACCCTCACAGGTTACCTCGAGAGTGTATAACTTTGGACTTTCTGGACTCCAGAATAATAGCCCGTCTGTTGAAAATGCAAAATTCTCGCATTCCTTGCCTTTTCCGCTTTTTAAAACATTTTCTCCGTCTAAAACCTGCCAGCTGTAATCAGCTTTACTAACTCCCTCAATTTTTACACTGACCTCATCTAAATCTTCCGACACAAAAATCACAACATCCCTTATAGGATTGTTATATACTCTTAGTTCAACATCGCCTGTAATACCACCTGTCCCTCTATTTGACGCACGGGTTGTCAGTCCTGTAACAGGTCTTTCATCATAACCTTGTAGATAATAGTTTGATACTGACAAGATAATTGTATTTTCTCCATTCTTTATTATTCCATCAGGAACTTTTATATCAAATGAAACACTATATCCCTCATGATGACCGATATATGTACCGTTAATCCAGATTGTGACAGTGTTTTGAACTCCCTCAAAGTGCAGCTCTGCATCTTTATTTATATCTGCACAAAGAAATGTTTTTTTATAATAGAAATTTCCCAAAATGTTTGGCAGTGTCATATCAGGAACATAATTTGAAATAGGATAGTGTTGTATTCCATACTCACTTGTTTTTAATTTTCCGTAAAATGGTTGCTTGCAAAAAATATCCACCATATCTTCCCAATATGAAGGAACTGCATTTTCTATTGGATAATATGCCACATCAGGACATTCCTTTTCGTGATAAGCCTCTCTTGAATAACCCATCTCCCAAGAACCATTTAATGATAATGCTACATAATTCATAAATTACTCACTATCCTTTCGGGGGCATATAAAAATTTCCCCCCATTTTAATTGTTAACTTATTTTACATATTTACATTTTATTTGTCAATAGATTTAAAGTATTTTTCGCCAGATTTTAAACTAAAAGCAATATTTTTACATTTTATTATAAATATACCCTGTTTTGCTTGACAAATTAAAGGAAAAATGAGATAATAAGGTGTTAAATGAAAAATCAACTGAAAGGAAGATATATATGGAAGATAGCAAAAATATTGCTAAGCAGTATGACCCTGCTCAGGTTGAGGACAGGCTCTATAAATTCTGGATGGATAATAAATATTTCCACGCAGAACCTGATGATAGTAAAGAGCCTTTTACAATAGTAATTCCTCCTCCGAATGTAACAGGTCAGCTTCATATGGGACACGCCCTCGATGAAACTTTGCAGGATATTCTAATTCGTTATAAAAGAATGCAGGGTTTTTGCACATTGTGGGTACCTGGTACTGACCACGCAGGTATTGCAACACAGATTAAGGTTGAGGAAAACTTAAGAGTTAACGAAGGTCTTACAAGATATGATTTAGGCAGAGAAAAGTTTTTGGAAAGAGTATGGGACTGGAAAAAGCTCTATGGTGACAGAATTATCAATCAGTTAAAGAAAATCGGCTCTTCCTGTGACTGGGACAGAGAAAGATTTACAATGGACGAGGGTTGCTCAAAGGCTGTAAGAGAGGTTTTTGTTAACCTTTATGAAAAAGGTCTTATTTATCAGGGCTCAAGAATTATAAACTGGTGTCCTCACTGTATCACAGCACTATCCGATGCAGAGGTTGAACATACAGAGCAAGCAGGTCATTTCTGGCACATAAAATATCCGATTAAGGATAGCGATGATTTCGTTATAATCGCAACAACCCGTCCTGAAACATTATTGGGTGATACTGCTGTGGCAGTTAATCCTGAGGATGAAAGATATAAGGATTTGGTTGGCAAGATGCTTATTTTGCCATTGGTTGGCAGAGAAATTCCTGTTATTGCAGATGAATATGTGGATAAAGAATTCGGAACAGGTTGTGTTAAAATCACTCCTGCCCATGACCCTAACGATTTTGAGGTTGGAAAACGTCATAACCTCGAGGTTATCAAGGTACTAAATGACGATGCAACCATTAACAGCTATGGTGGAAAATATGAGGGAATGGACAGATACGAAGCAAGAAAGGCTATGGTTGAAGACCTTGATAAATTAGGCTTGCTCGTTAAAACTGAGGACCATTCACATAATGTAGGTCAATGTTACCGTTGTTCGACAACAGTTGAGCCTATTGTTTCAAAGCAATGGTTTGTTAAGATGAAACCTTTGGCAAAGCCTGCTATTGAAGCGGTTGCATCAAAAGAAACAGAGTTTGTTCCTGAAAGATTTTCAAAGAC
>JAFXBO010000235.1 GCA_017521775.1 Clostridia bacterium
TCCAACATATGAGCTTGCCATAACACCACCCTTTTTAACTGCATCATTTAATAATGCCAATGCTGCAGTAGTTCCGTGTGTTCCGCACTGTTCAAGTCCCATTTCTTCCAATATATAAGCCACACTATCTCCCACTGCAGGGGTTGGGGCTAATGATAAATCCACTATGCCAAAAGGAACATTTAATCTTCTTGATGCTTCCTGAGCAACCAACTGACCCATTCTTGTTATCTTAAATGCAGTTTTCTTAATTGTTTCTGCAACAACACCAAAAGGTTCACCTTTAACCTTTTCCAATGCACACTTAACAACACCAGGACCACTAACTCCTACATTTATGACGCAATCTCCCTCGCCATCGCCTAAGAAAGCTCCTGCCATAAACGGATTATCTTCAACTGCATTACAAAACACAACAAGCTTTGCACAGGCAAAACCGCCAGTTTCCTTAGTTAACTCTGCTGCCTCTTTTATAACCTTACCCATTTTAGCAACAGCATCCATATTAATTCCAGCTTTTGTTGTGCCGACATTTACGCTCGAACACACAAGCTCGGTCTCTGCCAATGCTCTCGGAATTGAGTCAATCAAGAGATTTTCTCCCTTTGTTGCAGCCTTGTGTACCAATGCAGTATAACCACCTATAAAATTAACTCCAACATCATGCGCTGCCCTGTCAAGTGCCTTTGCAAGCATAACGCATTTGTCAATGCTTGGCTCATCTAATGCTTCAACTAAATATGAAATTGGTGTTACTGAAATTCTTTTATTTATAATTGGAATACCAAACTGGTCCTCAATATCATTTCCAACCCTTACTAAATCTTTTGCATATCTTGTTATTTTCTCATAAACTTTGTCACAAGCACGCCCTATATCAGGGTCAACACAGCTTTTTAGGTTTATTCCCATTGTAATTGTTCTGATATCAAGATTTTCCTTGTCTATCATATTTATTGTTTCAATAATTTCAAATGGATTAATCATAGCTATCCTCCATTATATTCTGTGCATGGAATTAAATAATTTCTGATTTTGTAAATGTATAGATAATCCCATTTCATCAGCTACTGCCGCAAGCTCTTCATTTATCTTTTTAACAGATTCCTTTTCCAACTCAACAAGCATAATCATTGTAAACATATCCTGCATAATTGTCTGAGAAATATCCAATATGTTTATAT
Source organism: Clostridia bacterium (assembly GCA_017521775.1). Taxonomy (GTDB): domain Bacteria; phylum Bacillota; class Clostridia; order UBA1381; family UBA1381; genus RGIG1988. The sequence continues at coordinate 1,185 of JAFXBO010000235.1, forward strand.
TGTTTTCACAAAACAAGGTGCTGACCCTTGCTATTATTCCTACCTTATCCTTACCTACAACTGTAACAACTGCTTTCATTTTTAACACCTCATTATTTTTCTTCAAAAATAATAGTGAAGCCTTTTAAAACCCCACTATTACTATTTTAAGTAAAGTCCGATTAACTGTTTCTCTGCCTTAGCGCCTCATACATAAGTATTCCCGCCGCGACAGAAGCATTAAGAGAATTAATCTCTCCCGACATAGGAATATTCACTATAAAGTCACACTTTTCCTTTACCAATCGGGAAATTCCCTCGCCCTCACTGCCAATAACCAATCCCAGTGAGCCCTTTAAATCAGTTTTATACATTGACTCGCCACCCATATCGGCTCCTGCAATCCAGAAGCCTTCTTTTTTCAGTTCATCAATAGTATTTGCAATATTGGTTACCTTGGCAACAGGAGTATATTCAACTGCACCTGCAGAGGTTTTTGCAACTATCATATTTAATCCCACGCTATTTCTCTTTGGAATTATAATTCCGTCAACTCCTGCACAATTTGCAGTTCTGATAATTGAGCCGAGATTATGTGGGTCAGTAATCTTGTCACATATAATTACAAACGGAGAATGATTTTTTGCTCTTGCACCTTCAATAATTTCCTTAACTGTAGAATACTTATGGATAGCTGCAAATGCAACAACTCCCTGATGATTTTCACCCTCACATAAAGCATCAAGCTTTTGCTTTTCCACCTCTGTGACAACAATTCCCTTTTCCTTTGCTTTTTTTATGATTACATTTAAAGAGCCTTCAACGCCACCCTTTTTAATCATAATCTTATCAATTTCACGCCCATTTTTGATAGCTTCCAAAACAGGGTTTCTTCCGAAAATTTTATCTTCCATATTTTTTTCCTTATTAAAGCATAAATTTATCGTGAATAGCTTCAACTGCTCTTTCTGCATCCTTTTGTTCAACAAGAACAGAAATCTTGATTTCTGATGTAGCGATCATACTGATATTAATATTAGCATTGTAAAGTGCTTCAAACATTGTTGTTGCAACACCTGCATTATTAACCATACCTGCACCAACGATTGATACCTTTGAAACATCCTTTTTAACCTTGATATCTTCGATGCTTAATTCATCCTTATTTTCTTCTATAACCTTAACGGCTTCATCAAGGTCACCCTCAGTAACAGTAAAGCTGATATCCTTCTTAACACCATTTCCAATTGATTGAA
>JAFXBO010000236.1 GCA_017521775.1 Clostridia bacterium
GTCATTTTTTTATATATCTTATTATCTCTTCGCCCTTTTTTATTTTTCCCTCTTTAGCATCAATTTTATCAATCTTATCAAGATTTGTTATTAATACCGGTGTATATAATTGATACCCCATACTCTCAATATATTCAATATTGATTTCTGCGATTTTTTGTCCAATTTTGACCATATCTCCATTATTAACAAAGGATTTAAAACCTTCTCCCTTTAGTTCGACTGTATTTAAACCTATATGCACCAGTATTTCCAACCCATCATCAGATAAAATTGAATATGCGTGTTTAGTGTCAAAAACCTGAATGATTTTTCCATCAACAGGTGAGAGAATTTCCTGGCTCTCGGGAAATATTGCAACACCATCACCTAAAATTTTTTCTGAAAATACAGGGTCGGAAACCTCTGATAATCTAATTATTTGTCCATCACAAATTGAAAAAATACTGCCTACTTTCTTTTTCTTCCAAAACATATTATCACCATTCTCCTATAAATTGTTTTCAAAAAATTCTTTTAAACCTTTTTCGGCACCAACCTCGTCCTCACCTGATATATTTATTTTTATAGTATCCCCTGTTTTTGCAACTAAACTCATAACAGAAAATAGTTTTTTAGCATCTGCACATTTTTCATCCTTTTTAATGGTTATCTCCGAATTATATTTTGATGCCTCCTTAACCAATAATCCTGCAGGACGAGCATGTATTCCAACCTTATCCTTAATTGTATATGAAAATTCCTTCATAAAATCTCTCCTAAAAACATTTATGCTTTTATTATACACAAAATTTTTTAAAGAATACAAAAAAAGATGTTAAAAACTAAAGCTTTTAACATCTTTTTAAGTTAAATTTTTTCTATACAATCAGCCATATTATCAAGCCATTCTCCATCAAACAATTCTATTGTTCCTGAGTCACAGGCTGAGGCTAACTTTGAATTCATAGGCAATTTAGATACTGTGTTTATATTATATTTTCCAGCAATATCATCTATATGACTTTCTCCGAATATTTTATGCTCTTTTCCGCAATCATCACATTTATAGTATGACATATTCTCAACCAATCCGAGAATCGGAATATTCATCATTTCAGCCATTTTAACTGCCTTTTCAACAATAATACCAACCAATTCCTGTGGTGATGTCACAACGATAATTCCATCAATAGGTAATGACTGAAAAACTGTCAATGGGACATCTCCTGTTCCAGGTGGCATATCAACAAACATATAATCAACGTCATTCCATATAACATCTGTCCAGAACTGCTTAACAGTTCCTCCAAGAATAGGTCCTCTCCATATAACAGGGTCTGTAGAATTTTCCAAAAGCAAATTAACTGACATAATTGATGTCCCAAGCTTAGATGTAACAGGTAAAAGCGCTTCTCCTGTTGATGAAGCTTTTTCCTTTATTCCAAAAGCCTGTGGAATTGATGGGCCAGTTATATCAGCATCTAAAATAGCTGTTTTATATCCTCTTCTTTGCATTAAAACCGTCATAAGGGATGTTACCATAGACTTTCCTACGCCCCCCTTACCACTTACTACAGCTATAACCTTTTTAACATTAGAATCTTTGTTTTGTGGTGCTATCAAGCTTTGTCTTTCTGAACAATTTGAACTGCAGCTTGAACAATCATGTGTACATTCTTCACTCATTTTAATTCTTCCTTTCTTATTATGATTTATAATCAAAGTTTCTTATAATCCATATATAAACCACTCACAAGATTATATCACAAATAAAATAGAGTGTCAATAAATTCTGTTCTATAAAAAATCCTCCCATTTAAAAATGGGAGGATTTTTAGTTTTTCTTATTCTTCAGTTTTTTTATCTGACTTTTTGAAAACAGCACCTAATATCATAATAACTGCAAAAATAATTAAGTAGAATAATACCGGGAACGAGAAGGTTCCGTTTGCTTTTGCTGTTAGGTAAGGTGTAATACCATGAGCATAAACTGCAGCAAATACCATAAATAGACATGCAATTAATGATATTATAGGCAGAATAAATCTATTAAACACACCCATATCCTTTTCTTTTATCATCCATGCTATAAAGATAGGAATATACATTGCATAGATTGTAACAATCGGAAGCTCTGATGAATCAAAGTTGAATACACCAAACCAACCAGATGTAAGATTTGCACCATAGAAATATATGAGCCATAAACCACATACAAACAATCCCCAAATTGATGAGTTGGTTGTCATATTTGTTGCTTTGTCAATCTGAGAAAATGTCTGTGGCATAGGTCCATCATTACGGGCTGCTATTGCATACATACCACGGGTTGCACCAACCATAAGACCGTTTAATGTACCAAGACAAGAAATGATGATACAAATATTAAGTAATGTTCCACCAACTCCACCAAATATGTTTATAAATGCAGTCGTTGCACCTTCGCTGATAAGAACAGCATTGCTTGCACCTCCTGCTACACCTATAAAGTATAAAACATATGCACAAACGACAATCAAAGAACCGATAATAAGAGCAATTGGCAAGTTTTTCTTTGGATTTTTAAGTTCAGCATTTATTGATGTTGCAACAATCCATCCTTCATAAGCAAAAACTGTAGCAACAACTGCTGCAAACAGTCCACTGATTGCAGTTCCACCAACTGCCTCTGAAACTACTGTTGTAAAATTATTTGTAAGTGTACCATTTGCAAGACCAACAGAAGTACCAACAATCGCCATTAATACAATTGGAATTAATTTAATGACAGTAGCACTAATCTGAAATTTACCGGCAAGCTTTGGAGAAAGAGCATTCATTGTGTATGATGCAATAAGGAAAAATCCTGCCAGCGCCATAACTTCAGGACCTGTCATACTCCATCCAAAAAGAACTCCTAAGTATCTTGCCGAAACCCAAGCAAGAACAGATGTCATTCCAGGGTAGTAAATATTTACCATAAACCATGCAAGATAGTAAGCATAACCTTTTCCGCATGTAGCCTCTGCATAGTCAACAACTCCGCTTACTTTTTCATATTTTGTTGCCATAACAGCAAACTGCGCAGAGCAAATTATCATCAATAACCCTGTTATAACCCAGGCAGCAATACCGATAGGCATACTACCACCTGTAGCAGTAAGTACATTTTGCGCCTTGAAGAAAACTCCGGAACCAATTACAGTACCAACCACCATACAAATAGCAGTTATCAAACCGTATTTTTTTGTCAATTTTTCCATTTTTATTCCTCCTTAAAACTATGAATATCTATATTATACCATAAATCATTTATTTAGTAAATAATTTTTTAAAATTTTTGTAGAATTTTTATATA
>JAFXBO010000237.1 GCA_017521775.1 Clostridia bacterium
CATCTGCCATTTCAATCGCCATTTGTGCCTGACGGCGCATCTGTGATAAAATTTCATCCTTTGATGCAGGCTCAATACCACCTGTATCTATCAGGGTAAAATGTTTATCAAGCCAGACTGCATCAGCATAGATTCTGTCACGGGTTACACCTGGTGTATCCTCCACTATACTTATTCTCTGTCCTGTTATTTTATTAAACAAAGTAGATTTTCCGACATTTGGTCTTCCTACTATTGCAACTGTTGGTTTCATTTCGTTCTCTCCTTAAAATTCAATCTCTTCGCCTGTTATACTCTCTACAAACTCAAAGCCATCAGCATTCTGAACTTCAATTCTTACACCAAGCTCTTTTTCCACATCTTCTAAAGTCATATCATCTAAGAAAACATCATCACCTGCTCTTAACATTGAAGACGGGATAAATGCCATATCTCCGAGCTCTTTTCCCTTTAATTGCGCAACTATATCGCTGCCTACAACAAGCCCTGAAACGTTGACTCCTCCCCCGAAAAAGTTATTCTTAATCGGATACACACTGACCTTTAAACCTTTGCATTTTTCCTCAAGTTTTTTTGCAAGTGATTTTATAAAATCTGCTGCAAGCTCCCCTGTTATCAGGGAAACCTCCCTTTTTTTGTTGCTATATTTTATCTTATCTATTGCCAAGTCAAACTCTTCTTCCATAGAGGCAATGAGTCCAACTCCATTTTCAAGTTGCGGAAACCCCTCATATTCCTGTGCATTTGGAATTTTCTCTCCTGCATTTATATAGAATTCATCAGATAAGTAAACAAGTCTTGTTCCAATATCTTTTTTTAACTTTTCCTGCCACAAAGAAACCTGTCTGATAACCTCTGCCGAGCTTTCCTTATCAAACGCTTTAAGACTGCACAAGCCCTCTCTGTGAGCAGTCAATCCCACAGGAACCACCGATAAGCTCTCAACAAACGGATTCAATTTTGAAATATCGGAAATAGTCCTGTCTAATTCTTCTTTATCGTTATAATCTCTGCACAAAACTATCTGGCAGTTCATATAAATTCCGTTCTCTGAAAACCTTTTCATTATGTCATATACTTTCCCTGCATTTTTGTTGTTAAGCATCTTAACTCTCAAATCAGGGTTTGTTGTATGCACTGAAATATTAATCGGTGATACACGCATTTTTATGAGTCTGTTTAATTCCTCGTCAGAAAGATTGGTTAATGTTACATAATTCCCTTGTAAAAATGAGAGTCTTGTATCATCATCCTTAAAATAGACTGTTTCTCTCATTCCCTTTGGAAGCTGGTCGATAAAACAAAACACACACTTATTTCTGCAGCTTTTTGCATCATCAATTAAAGCATTTGAAAATTCAATTCCCAAATCCTCATAGTCGTTCTCAATGGTTATTTCCTCAATATCGCCATTCTTTTTTAAGACCTTTAAAACCACTTCATATTCAGCTGTCAGATATCGATATTCCAATATGTCGTAAAATTCATTTTCGTTTATGGTAAGAATTTTATCGCCCTTTTCCAATCCTGCCTCATCGGCATAGGAC
>JAFXBO010000026.1 GCA_017521775.1 Clostridia bacterium
ATTCATTTGATGATATAAAGGTACTTCTTTTATTATTAAAATAACATCCCTTGTAAGTAGAATATAGGTGGAATCTCTGTAAAATAGCCAAATATGCCATAGTGAACTCAACAGAAACTTCAAGTTTGTCTAACTGTTTCAAAGTATCAATCTGCTAAGACTTGGCTTGATATTTTCTCCAAATGATGCCATCGAGCATTCTAACAGTAAGTCCAGGATGTTTTTCCTTCATAATAGCAACAGCATCAGTAAAAAGGGTTTGGCACTCATCGTTGCTGATGTTGCAGCCACAAGCATCCTTGATGCAATGATGGATATGAACATCAGGTTTGCACCTATCAGCATCACCGGCAAGCATAAAGAGATAGTTTGTACCTGCATCCCCTAATCCTTTTACTGCTTTGATAACAATTTCAAGGAGTTCAGGTGACTCGAACTGCTGAAAGTCCTCCAATGTCTCAATATGTAGATAATGAAGATATTGGGCCAGTTTGTAGCAGACTTCTTCCTTGGGTATATTCCCTCCAAGTTTCTGATGGTTCTTCACCACATTGTCAGCAAAGGCTTGGTGTCCAATCTCATCCATATGGTGTATGAATTGAGAAATGGTGTCGGCAGCAGAATACATATTTCCACCCAAGAAAGCATCTGCATATCTCTGAACAACAGGGATAGTAACACTATAATACTTGGCTCGCAGAGAGTAAACACAGTCAATCAAGCAAATGGGTAAGGATTTATAGCCATAGCTTATTCCTTGTTCAATGGTTAAGTTCTTCTCACAGAACTCAACAAATTGGGTTGTGAACTTGTGCATTCATAGCACCTCACATTCTTAATCTCTTTTCTCAAGTATAACATACCTTTGTTGGGTTTTATAGTGTTAAATGGGTTCCCACATCTATTGGAAGCAGTGTTCAAAAAAAGTTCTACACATTTTCAAAGAAAGTGGACAAAAAGAAATATGTTAGAGTGAAAGGAGATGATGCTTTATGAAGGCTATCAAGATTTTTTGCTTAGAGAAGCGCAGAGACCGTAGTGGTTTAATCACAGAATATGTTGTGAGAAGTAAGAATGGTGAAACACAGGTTTTAGACAGAACAGGTGTGGTCAAACTGTTAAAGGACAAGAAGTATAATGTTGTGAATTTGCAGTTAGATAAGTTGGGTAGAGTGATTGATAAGGAAATAGAGACAAATGCAATTTATGATGAGGCTCTTGAGTTCATCCAAAAGAGGGGTTTGATTATAATTGCGAGGAACACCAAAGGAGAAGTCAAACTGACAAAGCCTTTTAATCGTTTGGAAAAAGACACAGATATTGAGGAGTTGCAACTTGAGTTTGAGCAGTATATCAGAGAAAAACATGGTATTACACTGACAAAACTGAGAGTTGAAAACACCACAAACAATAGGATGTTCATTCAGTATGGTCTTCAATATGTGGAATACAATCTGTTAAGCAACTATTCAATCAATGATGATGGTCAAAGGAATATTACATTTAGGGATATTGAGAGCATCCAAAATTATAGGATAAGCTGTACTGCAAGCCCTAAAACCCACAAGTGTTATAAGAAAATAGTGCCATTCAAAGATAAGCAAGGCAGAGTTATCAAAGATGCCTTCTTGGGTATTATCGTTTGTGATAGATGTTCCCCACAGGCGATTGAGTGGTCTAATAAAAGGGTTAAAGAACTTGAGGATAAAATAGCTTCTATGAAATAAAAAGAGGAGTGTCTGTGTGACACTCCTCTTTTTCATTGTCGTTTCAATCTCATTTTTTGCAAGTGGACAGTTATGATAACCATCCAGAAGAGAAGCAAAAAAGTTTTAGACATTTTTAGAAAATTTCAGGGGATTTTAGAAAAATAGAGGCATAAATGCAAATTGTTGGACACTTACTTTTATTTTAAGTGAAACCAGTAAATGAAGAAAGGGGTCAGGTGCATGAAGAACATTAAGATTAAAGACCAACTGGAGCTTTTGAAGACCGAATTGGAGAGAGTTGATATGACTCAGAACAGGGTTAATGAAATCAAGAAAATGACCTTTGATATTGCAAAGAGTTTAGATACACAAAGAGGTGTTTGCAGCATCGTAGGTTTGGTTGAGGATATTTATAGAGAAGACCCTGTACCTAAGTATTTCAAGAGAAGGGTCAAGCGAGTTGTAAATGAGTTACTGAAATATGTTGAAGCATGAGTAGGACACCTGCAATAGTGGGGACTCCGAAAGGCAAGGTTATAGAAATAAGAATATAGAAAAGGAAGTGCTGTGTATGTTTACAGAAGAGTTTAAGGTGTTGAAAGAATTGAGTGCTGATTTAGAAACAATGAGAGGTTATTTGAATGGTTTAAGGAGCAGCCGTTATGGTGAGGCATATAAGCAGATAATGTTGATAGCCCATAGAGCAGATGGCATTTCAAAGTGCCAGTTTGGTACTATTGTGGCTCGTATGGAAAGAGCAAGATATTGCTTATCTGAGGAAGTTCTTAACTGCTGCATTGATTATGCTGAGTTGTTGGTTAAGAAGTCGGAGGAATATTTGCAAGTGCTGGTTGCAAAAGAGTTTTTAACTCCCTCCTACAAGAACAAGATTGCCTAAGGTTAAGAGAAAGGAATGGTGAATGCTATGAGTAAGGTTGTAGTTTATGGTATTGAGTTTGATACAGAAGATGTGGGTAGACCAAAAAGAATTAGAAACAATGTAGCGATAGCTACTGCAAAAGCATTTTGTCAGGTGATGGAAGTAGGTCGTTTTACAAAAAGCCAGTTAGATATACTGACAAATGAAGTTGTGAGAGGTCGTTTGGATGGTACAGATAAAGAAGAAGTTTCTCATGTTGCTGACATTGTAATGAGTTTGGGGGCTCAGGGTGCCTCTGCGAAGGACATAGCAATACTGAGGAGTCTTTATTTTGAGTATGAAGAAATTAAGGAGATTGTGAAATCAAGAAAGAGAATAGATACCGTATTGAAGGACTTAGGTTTAGAAGACCCTGAGATTGAGACAATCTATGGTTTGACTTCAAGAACCTTAACAGAGTGGTATGTTCCCTACTCTGTGGCAAAGGAGGTCTAAGCCTATGAAAAGGATTGAGCAGACAAAGGATAACATGACTGAGATATATCAGAAAGTAATTTATCCGTGCTTTGGGTGTGCAGCAATGGTGGAACTGCAAATGCAGAGTATGGAATTTTTGAAGCAAGAGTTAGTGAAAGAGGTATCAAATAAGGAGTTGAGCAAGGTGCTCTCTTATGAGATGGACAGGGTTATTAAGAGTATGAAGGTGGTTAGTGATACTTTGAATACGACAATGGGTGAAGCTCTGATGGGACTTGCTCCTATGGACTTCATTGCAGAGTTCCAAAATAAAAAATTAGGAGGAGAAAGAATATGAAAAAGATAAATGTTATGGGCTTAGTTTTAGCCGTAGTTTTGAGTTTGAGTGTTAGTGTTATGGGTGCTGTTGTTGAGCCAATGCAGAATATGGAAACAGGTACTTATAGAATTACTGTTTCCGACGGCAAAGATATAGGTTTCTTCGTAGTCAATGATGAGTCTGGCAATGCTGTTGATTATGTGGTCATTCAGGAAAAT
>JAFXBO010000238.1 GCA_017521775.1 Clostridia bacterium
CCATTGACAATTGAACAAAATGCATTGACAAGCTTTAAGTCAAGAACAACATTAGTTCCTTGCAGAGCTAACACAATTGGACCTGGTCTATTCATGCAGGCAGACTATGCTATCGGTGGATGCGATGGTACATTCGGAAGAGGTATGCAATGGCAGGGAATGAGCTTCTGGACAACTTTAAGATATGGTCCAACTAAGTGGATAACATCAACTTATATTCCTACATTGCCTGGAAGAATGTTCTATTTGAAGGAATTGGAAGGTCCATTAGTGGCTGAGTGTAATTAATCAGAACTACTAAAATTGACAATAAGTAAAGGATGAGTAAATTATGTTAGTTACATTAAATCAGGTACTTACACCTGCAAAGCAAAATAAATATGCAGTTGGATTATTTAATGCAGTTAATATGGAGCTTGCAAGAGGTATCATAAGCGCTGCAGAAGCAACACAATCTCCTGTTATTATGGGTACAGCCGAAGTGTTGTTCCCTTATGGACCACTTGAAGAGGTTTCATATTACCTTATTCCAATGGCTAAAAAGGCTAAGATTCCTGTGGTTGTACATCTTGACCACGGTTTAAAAAAGGAAACATGTTTGAAAGCATTGGAGTTGGGCTTTACATCAATTATGTATGATTGCTCAACAGATGATTATGATACAAATGTTGAAAAGGTAAAAGAAATGGCAGAAATCGCACATTCATATGGTGCAACCATTGAAGGTGAATTAGGCCATGTTGGTGATAATGAGGGTTCTGCAGAGGGTTCATCACATTTGAGTGACCCAAGCAAATTCTTCACAGACCCTAAGCTTGCAAAGGACTATGTTGAAAAGACTAAGGTTGATGCTCTTGCAATTGCAGTTGGTAATGCACATGGTGCATACAAATTGCCACCAAAACTTGATTTTGAAAGAATAAAGACTATAGCAAACACTGTTGATGTTCCTTTGGTTCTTCACGGTGGTTCAGGTCTTACTGACAATGATTTCAGAAGAGCAATTAAAGAAGGTATCAGCAAGGTTAATATATTCACAGATATCAATATTGCGGCTGTTAAGGCAGAGTTCAGTAAGTTTACAGATATGAATAAGGGTATTATCGACCTTATTCCTGCAGCAGTCGAAGCAGTTAAGCAAGAGACAATTGCAAAGATGGAATTGTTCTCAAGTGATGGAAAGGCACCTATTGTAAGCTCAAAAGCACCAATAGATGATATGGATAAGCTTGTTGATATGATTACTGCTGAGGTATTGAAAAACTTAAATAAATAATAGGCGTAATAATTCATAATTTAGGAGAATGAAATTATGATAAAGAATAAAATTGATGTTCAGACAAAAGACAGGCTGGATAAAGATGGTGAAGTAAGTCTTAAAATTTCCGACTTGTCAGATTTCAGACAAAAGAGTCCAAATCTAAATATGTTTGCTCATGTAACACTTCCTGTTGGAAAATCAATAGATTTTCACGTTCATAAAGGCGAATCGGAGACATATTATATATTATCCGGGAAAGGACTTTATAATGATAATGGGGAGTCGAAGATAGTTACCCCTGGTTGTGTGACTCTGACACCATCAGGTACAGGGCATAGCTTGAAAAATCTTGGAGATGTAGATTTGGAATTTATTGCATTAATTATTTCAGATTAAATAAAAAGGGTTGTAAAATTTATTTTTACAACTCTTTTTTATTATCAAAAAAGTTGCATAACGCTATTGACAAAAGGCTAAATATGTAGTATAATATAAATAATTAGCGGTCAAATAATTTTTTTAAAATAATAGTTGCATAAAGCAACAGAAAGGAGAAAAAATGGTAGATTATAACTATTACATAAAAGAATATAATGGTCAAAAAATTCAGAGTGAAGAATTATTTTCTGGTCTTGAAAAGATTTCTCATAAATATGTGATGAAGGCAACAGATAATCGTGGAACTCTAAGTGAGATTGGAGAAGCAATTTGCGCTGTATGTGATGTACTATACGATGTGAGTGGGAGTGAAGGAATAAAAAGTGAATCAATTGATGGCGTAAGTATTTATTATGAAAGCTCAAGAACAAGGATGTTAATTCATAATACTTTAAAATTATTTTTACCATCACGCCTTTTATATCGTGGTATTTAAAAAATGTGGCTTTAAAAAAGCCACATTTTTTATGGTATAATTTCATCTAATGAAGCAAATTCATAGCCTTGAGAACGTGAATAATCAATTATATCGGCCATTGCATCTGCATTATCCTTTGACACTGCGTGTAATAATAAAACAGCTCCATCGTGAAGATATGGTGTGATTTGGGATAGGGCATAATCTTTACCTTTTTGGGAATTTGTATCCCAGTCTTTATATGCAAAGCTCCAGAAAACTGTTTTAAAGCCTAAATCCTTTGCTATTGAGAGAACTTTCTCAGAATATACGCCCTCAGGTGGTCTTAAATACTTCATTTCATAATTATAAAGTTCTTTTACTAAATCATTCATCCCTGTTAGTTCATCAATTATCTTTTGCGAATTGGACAAATTCGGAAGATTAGGGTGATTAATTGTGTGATTTCCAATTATATGTCCCTCATTTATCATTCTGTTAATTAATTCACCTTGTTCTTTTGCATA
>JAFXBO010000239.1 GCA_017521775.1 Clostridia bacterium
TCAATGCTCCCCCACCTGTTATGGTTATTCCATAATTCATAATATCAGATGCTAATTCAGGCGGTGTTTCCTCTAACGTTTCTTTAATTGTATCAATAATCTGATATATTCCTGAACTGATTGCATCCCTTACCTGTGAAGATGAAATTCTGATGGTTTTTGGTAATCCTTGCAACAAATCTCTTCCATTTACATCAAAATATCCTTCATTATCATATTGCATCGCCGAGCCAATCGCAATTTTAATTTCTTCTGCAGTTTTTTCTCCTATTGAAAGACTATACTCGTGCTTTATAAAATTAACAATTGCCACATTCAAAGCATCCCCTGCAACCCTTATTGATTTAGATGTTACAATTCCTCCAAGTGATATTATTGCAACCTCAGTTGTTCCGCCTCCAATGTCAACTATCATACTTCCAACAGCCTTGTCAACAGGTAGTCCTGCTCCAATTGCTGCTGCCATCGGCTCTTCTATAAGGCTTACTGATTTTGCACCTGACATAATAACTGCTTCTTCAACTGCTCTTTTCTCTACATCAGTAACACCAACAGGGACACATATTATAACCCTTGGTTTCATAAACCCAATTTTATTTGTGCATACCCTTTTGATTAAATTTTTTATCATTGCCCTTGTTGTTTCAAAGTCCGCAATAACTCCATCCTTTAGAGGTCTTATTGCAATTATATTTTCAGGAGTTCTGCCAAGCATCTCATCTGCCTGATTTCCTACTGCCAGAACCTTTTTATCATTATCCAGAGCTACCACCGATGGCTCTCTTATAATAATTCCTCTGCCATTTACATATACCAATGTGTTTGCAGTTCCTAAATCAATTCCAATTGTTTTTGATAGTCCAAAAGAAATTTTGTTCTTGCTCATAAATTACTCCTTAATAAATAAATTTATATCAAACTCATTTTTTAATATGTCGTATAATTCGGATAGTGGCAATCCCACAACATTAAAATAATCACCTGTTATGCTCTTTATAAATGCACTTGCTTTTCCCTGAATTGCATAAGCACCGGCTTTATCGGAAGGCTCACCTGTCTTTACATAAACATCTATTTCCTCTTCGGATAAATCCTTAAATGAAACAGTTGTTTTAATACTTCTTGAAACACTATATCCATCCTTAATTCTCATAACACAAATGCCTGTATAAACCTCGTGTTCCTTTCCCGATAATTCCATAAGCATTCTTTTTGCATCATTATCATCTATAGGTTTTCCTAATATTTTTCCATCAAGATAGACGATAGTATCAGCAGCTATTATAAGCTCCTTTGTTCTTCCCTGTTCTCTTAACACCTTTGCAACTGCTGCAGCCTTATACATAGATAAAACTCCTGTATATAAATCAGGCGCCATACCCTTATCTATTCCACTCTCATCAATAGGAGCTACCATAATATCAAAATTAATCCCCAATTGTTCCAATAACTCTCTGCGTCTTGGAGATGCAGACGCTAATATATATTTTCTCATAATTTTCTATCCTTTGTATATTTAGTCTGTTTTTCTGTAAAAATGACCTCTTGTAAATGTATTTTCCTTTAATGGGTTTACTTCTTTTCCATCAAGTGCCATTTGATATGTGTCTATGATTTTTTTACATTCTTCTTCATCCTCAATTGTAAAATCAAGTCTTAGAAAGCTTATATCCATATCAAGTAAATCAGATATCTTATCTGCCATAAAAATCGGCTTTGAATTTAAAGGCTCGCAAAAACATCCAACACCACACATTAGTGGAAATCTTTCATTTTTCCTGTCAACAAGTTCATTATATACCTTTTGACCATCGCATTTTGAATGTGCCTTAACAGGACAATTTTCAAAGGTCATAAGTGGTATTCTACCATACACAATTAACTCTGTATCTACCGGTTTTTTTATAACTTTAATCTCATTTATAGTTAACTCAGGAGAAAGTGTTACACAAGATAAATTGTTCAAGGCATCTAATGATTTGGAATTAAAAACATTAAATCTGTAATCGGCATAATATTTTTTTTGATTGTCTTCAAGCTGACCTAATGAATTAATCATAACACATTCGCTGATAATTTCAGGGGTATTTTTTCCCTCTTTTTCTATCGGAGGCATAATCTGTACCAATTCAATATCACCAGATATCTCTCTTATAACCTCATATGGTGCATAAATTCTCTTTATTCCACCATTTATACAAGCTATTGCCTGAATAATATTTCTGACCTTGGCAGATAATATCGGTTTTGAAACAGTTTTACTTTCTACACCTAAAGAACAATCTATTTTTCTTCTTTCCTTTTTGTCTGCACGCTTTTTCATCAGTTCTTCAACTGCTTCTCTTCTTAATGCATTAATTTCACCAATAGGTATAATAATTCCATCGTCAATCTTAACATCCACATTTAATGCTTCAAATGGGGTTTGTCCAAGCTTTGAAAGCTGCTCAATCAGTCTTTCACTTGTCAATGGCTTATTGTTTGCAATCTCAGATAAAATCTTTCCTTTAACCTCAACAGAATTTCCATCAAAGTCCATCATTTTTAAAACTAACGGTTTGAATTTATATAGACTTGCCTCTATTTTCACAGGAACTTTCCTTAATTCAATGTCAGTTCTGCATCTTGCTTTGACTTCATCACTAAATATATTCTGACTGACATTTGATGGATTTTCATATGACATCATATTCTTCCCTTGCTTATTGACAAAGTATCCATCTGTAAAACCACTTCTGATAAAAGCATCTGTCAATTCCTTTTGTTCTGAAAGAGTAGCCGTTCTTTTTTCATCAATGCATTTTCTATAAACGCCTACAACTGCTGAAACATATTCTGCTCTTTTTAATCTTCCCTCTATTTTTAGTGAATCAACACCAATTTGCCTTAGTTTTTCAAGATGATTAACAAGACACATATCCTTGGGACTTAATAAATAGCCACTATTGACATCTTTTCCATTTTGAAGAAATTTATACGAAAGTCTGCACGGTTGCGCACACAGTCCTCTGTTTCCACTTCGTCCTCCAATCATACTACTCATAAGGCATTGTCCTGAATAGCTCATACATATTGCTCCGTGAACAAAAACCTCAATTTCAACATTAACAGCTTTCTTGATTTTTTCAATCTCTGAATAAGAAAGCTCTCTTGCAAGAACAATTCTTGAAAAACCAATTTCCTCAAGTTTTTTTGCAGTTTTTGAAGATGCACAGGTCATTTGTGTACTTGCATGAATGGGAAGGTCAGGATATAACTTATGAACACATTTTGCCATTCCGACATCCTGAATTATAACTGCATCAACTCCCATATCATTTAGTGTCCCTATATAGCTAAGAAACAACTCTGCTTCATTTTCTTTTATCAAAGTGTTTGCTGCAACATGAACTTTGACACCACGGATATGACAATACTCAATCATTTCTCTCATATTTTCTTCATCGAAATTCTTTGCAGAGCCTCGTGCAGAAAATCTGCTTCCACCGATATACACAGCGTCAGCACCACTTTGTACAGCTGCGATTAATGCTTCTTTTGAGCCTGCAGGAGCAAGCAGTTCCATTTTCTACACCTCCGTTTTTATTGCATACTTATTCATTTTACATTATACTACTTTTTCCAAAAAAAATCAATATTTTATGAGATAAAAAGCAAATAGCGATCAGGAAATGACTTCCTAATCGCTATTAATTATTTATTTCTTAATGCCTTACATCTATAATACAGAGCATTCAACTGTGACCTCTTTAATGTATTATTTATAAACAATTCAATTCGTGTTTCTGAATTAACATATCCCGTAGAGAAATATGATTGCATCATATCCGTTGCAAGAGCATCGATTTCGCTCCATAATTCTTCTGTATCATCGCCCTTAAACATTGCATCGTGATATTCTGTGAATAATGTGATTATTTTCATCATATTAGTTCCATATTTCAAAGATGCAACATCTTCTTCAAGCACCAAAGTTGTTCTTGATTCAGGTAACTCCCTTAACATCATTGGATTGACTGCTTGCTTGATTTCTTCAGGTACTATGGTGTTTTCTACCTCATCTTTCCAACAGTTCAATGCAATTTCATAGGCTTCTTGGTAGTTTTGGGTTGCTTTTTTTCCGATGCTTACTGCATTCTCACACAAATGGTCATCTGTCCAGAGAAGGCTATTTGGTTTTCTGCCATCCCATTTCATAAGCTGAGTCAAAACACTCTTTCCACCCCAGGCACGATAACTCTGACAATATAATGTTGCTTCTTCAACAAGGTCGTATGCCTTTTCCATCTGTTCGGCATAGTTCATATATCTGTCCTTATAATACTGCTTAATAAATGCGTCAACATCAGTATATATATCCCATTGAAGTTGGGAATAAAGGCTCTGGGTCAGGTTTCTCATACCCCAATTTATCATAGGGATATGCATATATGACATCCCGCCAATTCCCCATTCATAATACTTTTTAATATCATGTGCCATTGAATTTTTAAACACAAGTGGCATATCCTCAAATTTTGATACATTATAGTATTCACCCATCATCATCGGCATCTGTGACCACTTACTTAAGCTCTTAGAATAAACCTCGTTATATGAACAGGTTTCATCATCAATATGATGCTTATAGCATCTTATAATCGGCCAATAGAGAGCATAATCCCCTGCATCAATCAAATTCTGGGGCA
>JAFXBO010000027.1 GCA_017521775.1 Clostridia bacterium
ATAACATAACCTGCAACAGGTTCAAATGGTCTTAAATCTTCAAGTCTTTCTTTTTCAATGTCCAGACTGTAGTGTTTGAAATCTACAGGTTCAATAGTTTTTTCGTCTATTGTTATTACTTCTTGTTCTTTGTTTTCGTTATTTTCCGATACTGATAAATATTCGTTATCATCATCCATTTTGTTTGCCTTTGCAGCTGAAATATCTGAAGCTTGATTAACAGCAAGCGTTCCAATCATCACTACTGCAAGCATAGCGGCAAGCGTATGTTTGAAGTTTCTCATTATATCTTCTCCTCTTTATTACTCAATTATTACACAAATATTATACTACACAAATACCCAAATGTCAAGTTTTTTGGTCTATTTTTTTAAAACTTTTGTAATTTTTTTGTAACAAAAACTCTCAAACATCGCATAAATGCTACATTTGAGAGTTTATAACTTCTTTAAAATTTTTAATATTTATCTTTGTAAAATAATTAAAATTTGGAGATTTTCTGTAACAATTTCTTAAAAATTTGACATTATTTTTTTCCTTCTATGTAATAAGTAGCTTCCATATCTGCAACCGAAAGAGCAAAAGCCAACGGATACATTTCAAAAGCTTGACCGACAGAACGCGCATCCTCAACTCCTGAAAATCCCATATGGTATCTTATTGCAAATGCCTCCTCACGGGATAATCTCATATATCCGTTTATTATGTATACTGATTTTTCCCCGTGACCATATGGCATCTCATCATTAAATTCATATGTAGGAACCTTTATCCAGGTACCTGTTTCATCCTTGACATTACGAAAACCTGGTTTATAACAATTGATTTTACAAACATCGTGCAAAAGCGAAACAATTGCCAGCGTCTCCTCGCTAAAATTCATATTATAAAGACTCTTTGCCCTTTCTCTTTCTACATAGTCACACAGGCAATCATACACATTAAGACTATGTTCTGCTAACCCACCCTCATATGCTCCGTGAAAACGCGCACTTGCAGGCGCAACAAAAAAATCAGAAGCAGGGGAGGTTAAATATTCCCACATTTTATCTGCGCCTGCTCTTTTTATTGTGTTTTTGAATATATCTTCAAATCTTTCTCTGTTATCCATATTACCCTCCATTTAACAAAAGGCAAGAGTCTAAAACTCCTGCCTTGCTTATTTTTAGTTAGAGTTATAAAAATTTCAAAATATGTTGGCTTTTATTTCGAGTGCCGTGTATGCTCATACATAAACGAGAAAAAAGTCAAGATATGAAGAAATTTTTATAAATCTTCAGGCATATCCCAATTGTGATATATATCCTGAACATCATCACTGTCTTCCAATGCATCAATCATTCTTTGCATCTTTGTAATATGGTCTTCATCAGTTAGTGCAACCATAGTTTGAGGAACCATTGTTATTTCTGCAGAAGAAAGCTCATATTTTGCTTCAAGTGCATCTCTGACTGAATGGAAATCAGCAGGGTCTGTTGTTATTTCATAACAATCCTCTTCTACACTTATATCCTCTGCACCACTTTCCAATGCATCCATTGTTATTGTGTCCTCATCAACAATATCCTTTTCAATGATAATCATACCTTTTCTGTCAAACATAAAGCTAACACAGCCTGTTTGTCCCATATTTCCACCGAATTTATCAAAAGCGTGACGGACATCTGCAGCAGTTCTGTTTCTGTTATCTGTCAAGGCTTCAACAATTACTGCAACACCATTAGGGCCATAACCCTCATATGTGATATTTTCATAGTTGTCTGTATCAGTATCTCCTGCAGCCTTTTTTATTGTTCTTTGGATATTGTCATTAGGCATATTTGCTGCTCTGCCCTTTGCGATTGCATCCTTAAGACTCGAATTGTTATCAGGATCTGGTCCACCTGATTTAACTGCAACAACGATTTCTCTTGCAATTTTTGTAAATATCTTTGCTCTTTGAGCATCATTAGCGCCTTTTTTACGCTTTATTGTACTCCATTTTGAATGTCCTGACATTTCCTCTTACCCCCGAATATTACTCATCATCAGATAGCTCATTATCCTTTATATAGCTTTCAAAGTTCTCATAGCTTGGTTGCTTCTTTGGATGAGGATAATTTGCTAATGAAGGTTTCTTATGATATGTTGTCTTGCTTGGTGCATTCTTAAGCGCTATAACAACCTTTCTGTATGGATCTTCTCCAATTGAAAATGTTGTAACCTCGTCTTTTGCCTGCAAGGTTGAATGAATAATTCTTCTCTCATATGGATTCATTGGCTCTAATGTGTATTTCTTTCCTGTTCTAATAACTTTATCAGAAAGTCTTTCTGCCAATGCAATCAATGCAGCATAACGCTTTTCTCTGTAATTTTCAGTATCAATCGTTACCTTACAATATTCATCTCTCTTATGATTAACAACCAATGATGTTAAATATTGCAAGCTATCGAGAGTATCCCCTCTCTTTCCGATTATGATACCCATATTATCTCCTGAAAGGTCAATATTTAAATCATTTCCCTCTGAAGTAACATCAATAGTCACATCAAGATTCATATCCTCAAATATTTGTTTTAAAAATGCCTTTGCTCTATAGGTATCTGCATTTTTAACTGTTACTTCAATAACGGCTTCCTTTGAACCAAGTCCCAAAAAGCCTTTTGTACCCTCTTCAACAGTAGAAATTTCTACCTCATCTTCTGTTAATCCCAATTCAGCTAACACTAATTCTTTAGCTTCTTCAACGCTTTTTGCGCTTTTTTGTATCTTTGTTGCGTACTTTGACAACGAAATCATCTCCTTTTGAATCAAAATATTTATTTAAAACATTCTGCTGAATCATTTGCAATACATTGGAAACTATCCAATATATACCCATTCCTGATGGAAGACTGATGGTGAAAAAGCCTGTCATAATAGGCATCATCATAGTCATTGATTTTCCCATCTGAGCAGCTTGTTCATTCTCACTCTGATTTGATTGACCTGACATATTTTGTGTTTGCTTTGTAGAAAGCCAGGTTGTTAAAACAGCAAGCGCAGGAATTATTAAAAGAGCTATTGTTCCTATTTGTGAAAAATCTCCCTTTGTCAAAGCACTCAAACCTGCTGACGGTACCTGTGACAAATTAAGTCCCAAGAAATCAAAGTTTACTATCCACGCATCAGCTGCGTCAAGCACCTTTTCACTCCAGGTTGCAAGCTGAATTTGTGCGTTCTTAAACAATTTTTCTGCACCCATAGTCGCATATGAGCCAATTTCCTGAGGAAATTTCTCACTCATCAATGCCACAATGTTATTAATCTTATCAACAACACCTGCATCTGTGATATTAACATGAAGCAAATATTTTATAGGTGCCTGAATAACTCTGTAAAGACCTATTAAAACAGGCAACTGGATAAGCATTGGCAAGCAACCACCTGCCATACTGATATCATTATCCTTGTAAAGCTTCATCATTTCCTGTTGAAGTTTTTGTTGGTCATTTGCATATTTCTTTTGTAGTTCTACAAGAATAGGCTGAATTTTTTGTTGCTTTCTCATTGCCTTTTGCGACTTGATATTCAATGGCAACAATAAAAGCTTTACAATTATTGTAAATATAATAATTGATAAACCATAATTTTCAACTACTCGATATATCAAATCAATTATGTATCCCAATGGTATAGTTATTATTTCAAATAAATTTAACATTATCTTCACTCCAAAATTAATCTAACGGGTCATACCCACCCTTACAAAACGGATGACATCTTAAAATTCTACAAATAGCTTTTCGCATTCCCTTGATAACACCATATTTTTCAATAGCCTGTATTGCATATTCCGAACAAGTCGGAGTAAATCGGCAACACGCCGAGCCCTTATATGGAGAAATGCATTTTTGATAAAATTTTATTACTTTAATCAACAATATTTTCATTCTTAACAAACATTTCCAATTGGGAAAAAGCAAATTCCAAATCTTTTATAATATGCTTTTGTTTTGAGGTTATTGCTCTTGTTCTTGCAACTAAGACTATGTCATATCCAGCTAAAAGCCTGTCCTCCAAAAGACGATATCCCTCTCTTAACAATCTCTTGACTCTATTTCTCCGAACTGCTTTTCCAATTGCCTTCCCACAGGTAATACCCAAACGATTTGCATTATTACGATTTTTTAATGCATACACAACCACATTACCACGAACAACACTTTTCCCGCGATAATATAGCCTCCTAAAATCCTTATTCAATTTAATGGACTTGGTTTTTTTCATATTCTCTCGCCTGTTTGTTTCATAAATTAAAGGTTTTTTTAAATAAATCCCTTATTTTGACAAAAAAGGCAAAAAGTCAGAGCGCATATGCCTCTATACTTCTCGCCTCGCTCGCTGCTTATTTGTTTTACGCTGAAAGCTTCTTTCTTCCGATTCTTCTTCTTCTTGATAAAATCTTTCTGCCTGATGCAGTTCTCATTCTCTTTCTGAAGCCATGTTCCTTGCTTCTCTGTCTTTTTTTAGGTTGATAAGTTCTCTTCACTTTCTGCACCTCCCAATAGTTTAATAGTCATATCGTCTATCACATATAAAATAGACATCGTTCTAATTATATATGTTTTTTATCAAATTGTCAAGACTTTTATTCTTATTTTTAAACAAATATTTCTATATTTTCAGATTTTTATTAAATTATTTATTATTTTGCCTGATTTAGAAGATTTATCAGTTCACTTTTACCAAATTTATATTTGTTATCACAAAACTGACAGGTAAGCTCTGCTTCTCCCTGCTCTGATATAATTGCTTCCAGTTCCTCTTTACCAATCGAAATTAATGCTTTTTCCATTCTTTCCTTTGAGCATTTGCACTCATATTTAGGGGTTATAGCCTTATTTTCCATAATCATATCAAAGCCTTCTGTGATTGTGAACAGTATATCCTCTGCACTCATACCATTATCAATCATATCAGTAATTGGCGGAAGATGTGCCATTATATCTTCAAGCCTTGCTGCCATTTCTTCTGTTGCCTCAGGCATAAGCTGCAGCATAAATCCTCCTGATGCTTTAACGCTCATATCAGGATTTACCAAAACCCCCAGTGCTATTGCAGTAGGAATTTGCTCACTCGTAGCATAGTAATATGTCATATCCTCTGCTATCTCACCACTTACAATCGGCACCTGACCTGCATATGGCTCCTTCATACCCAAATCTCTTATTACATTTAAATATCCTCTACCTACTGCACCACCAACATCAAGCTTTCCGTTTTCTTTTCTTTCGGGGTCTGCTGTTGGATTTACAACATATCCTCTCACACTTGAACTGCTGTCACACACTGCGACGATACTACCCAACGGTCCATCACCTTTAAATTGTATAGTTGTTGAATCGGTTTCGTTTTTTAACCCTGCTCCCATTATTGCTGAAATAGTTAAAGTTCTTCCCAATGCTGCAGTTGCAGTCGGATATGTTTTGTGTATTCTTTGAGCTTCATTCACTAAATCTGTGGTGATTGCAACAAACACTCTTATTGCCCCATCCATCGAATTTCCTCTTATAATTATGTCTCGCATCTAATCATACCTCTTTAGTCTATTGATTTTTCTGTAATATTTACTTCAACCTCAATATTACGATTTTTTTCAGGAATATAAATTCCGTTGTATTCGTTCAATTCAAGCGTATACTTCTGCTTTCCTTGTGTAATTCTCATTGAATGCTTAAAGCTGGCTTTTATGATATTAACACCTTCTCCGGATTCAGATATAATCCCCACATCTGCCTTATCAAAGCTTTGACTAATTAATTCTAATGAGTATTTTTCATTCAGCTCATAAGGAAAATCAATCTTTACATCAACACTTTTTTTAGGATACAGTGTGTTAACAACACCTATCTCACTGACATCACAATAGATTTCATTGAATATATCTATTTTTTCACCATTTGCATCCTCAAAAACAGGGGCCACAGAAACCTCTTCACCATCAGCTACAGAGGAAACATCAACATATAATGTTGCTCTGCCAATTTTTAATATATCCTCTTTGGCTCCACGAACTTTTATTTTATCAAGCGCAGGTGTTGTTTCCACAACATAATTTTTGTTTTTATCAGCATTACCCTGCACAACAGATACATCAATAGTTTTATCAAATATCTTCTCTACTTCAACCCCTACACTCAAAGTATTTCTTTTAGAAACATAAACAGTGCTTGAAGGAATATCAAAAACAGGTGTGAGGTCATAATGCCCTGCACTTTCAATTCCGGATAAATCAATGCTGGCACGGACGCTGTCCATTACCGATATCAAGTCTCCTCGTCTTCCACGAATGGTTACAGATGCCTTTTCAACAGAATTTTTATCAACAACCATCAGTCCCTTTGACAAAAGTTTCTGTTCTCCAACCATATTAACAGATAAGGAATTTACATTTATATCCATCAAGGCGTCCTCAGTGTATGTAACAAACAGCCACAACACTAATGCTGCAAAAACAGAAACTATTTTCTGAAAAAGTTTTAATTGGCTTGGTTTATCTTTCATTTTTATTCCTCCTTCTCAATTTGATTTTATCAAGTTTAGAAGAATTTTTAGCAGGCTTTAGAAGTGCTCTTTCTATCGCATTTTTTAAAGTATTTTCGTTAAGATTTCTTGTAAGAGTTCCGTTTATTGCAATAGATATCTTACCTGTTTCTTCACTGACAACCAAAACCACACAATCAGAAACCTCTGAAACTCCGATTGCAGCTCTGTGTCTTGTTCCAAGCTCTCTTGAAAGATTTTTGTTTGAAGTCAGTGGCAACACACACCCTGCTGAATATATTCTGTCATCTCTTATAATTACTGCGCCGTCATGCAATGGAGTATTAGGAACAAAGATGTTTTCTAACAATGCCGCGGTTATTTCGGCATTTAAAATTGCACCCGTGTCTCCGACATCACCCAATTTTGTTTCTCTCTCCAGAACAATCAGTGCACCTGTTTTTGTTTGAGAAAGGTTAACCGTTGCCGAAACAAGCTCACCTATAACCTTTTCTATTTTCTCATCATTCATTTGAATAGCAGAAAAGTCAATAAGCTTTCCTACCTTTGAGTGACCAACCTTTTCAAGAATACTACGGAGTTCAGGCTGAAAGATAACAACAACCATAAACAGTCCGACTTGCATTATGTTTCTTAAAATATAGTTAATTACTGTAAAGTTAAGCCATGTACTTATTTGTAAAACTACAAGCAGAATAGCAATTCCCTTAACTAACTGCATTGTTCTTGTTTCTCTAATCATTTTTAATATCTGATAAATAAGTACGGCTACAATTACTATGTCAATTATGTCGGTTACTTTTATAAGCTGAATAAATTTGCCTAAATAATCAAATATTCTTTCCAACGTTCTCACTCCAAACAAAAAATAATATTCTCAACCTTATCATATTTATTATACAATAATTTTAAGTTCATGCCAATAGGTTTTAAGTAATTTTATTTTAAGTTTTTGTAACAAAAAGAGAGTGTTTTAAAAAACACTCTCTTTTGATTATTAATCTTCTTTTTTAGGTTCTTCTTCCTTAGCGATTGTGTCCTTATGAGAAAGACTGATTTTGCCTGTCTTTTCGTCGATTTCCATTACTTTTACAGTTAATGTTTCTCCAACATTTACCACATCCTCAACCTTTTCAATTCTCTTATGAGCAAGCTTTGAAATGTGACACAGACCATCTTTTCCAGGCAAGATTTCAACAAATGCACCGAATGGTTGAATTGTCTTTACAATACCTTCATAGATTTCGCCAACCTCAGGCTCTTTAACAATCAATTCAATGGCATTTCTTGCAGCATCCCCTGATTCCTGATTAACCGCGAAAATGTGAATTGTTCCATCATCCTCAATGTCAATCTTTGCACCTGTATCAGCAACAATCTTCTGAATTACCTTTCCACCCTGACCGATAACTTCTCTGATCTTATCAGGGTCAATCTTCATTGTGCTAACCTTTGGAGCATAAGGAGATAATTCTGCTCTTACCTCTGGGATAGCCTTTAGTAATACTTCATCAATTATATAGTTTCTTGCTTTCTTTGTCTTTTGGAAAGCTTCGTTAATAACCTCATATGGAAGACCATCGTTCTTTATATCAACCTGAATAGATGTGATACCCTTCTTTGTACCTGCTACCTTAAAGTCCATTTCGCCATAGAAATCTTCAAGACCCTGAATATCAACCATAGTTGTAAATCCATTTTATGTTGTGATTAGACCACAGGAAATACCTGCAACAGGAGCTTTTATAGGAACACCTGCAGCCATAAGTGCCAATGTAGAACCACACACACTACCCTGTGATGTTGAACCATTAGAACTCAACACCTCTGATACAGTTCTGATTGAATATGGGAATTCGTCCTCAGATGGTAAAACAGGTACCAATGAACGTTCTGCCAATGCACCGTGTCCGATTTCTCTTCTTCCAGGACCTCTTGAAGGTCTTGTTTCTCCTACTGAATATGATGGGAAGTTATAGTGATGCATATATCTCTTTGTGTCATCCTCATCAATACCATCTAATTTCTGCATTTCAGCCAATGGTGCTAATGTTGCAACTGTCAACACTTGTGTTTGTCCTCTTGTGAACATACCTGAACCATGAGTTCTTGGCAACAAATCAACCTCTGCAGCAAGTGGTCTTATTTCATCAAGACCTCTTCCGTCAACTCTTCTTCCCTGAACAAGCCAAGCTCTTACAATTTCCTTTTGCATCTTATAAAGGATTTCACCAAGCTGTTCTGAAATATCAGGGAACTGTTCTGAAAGTGCATCTAAGATTTCATCTTCGATAACACCCATTCTCTCATCTCTGATATTCTTATCATCAGTATCCAATGCATACTGGATTTTTTCATAGGACATAGCCTTAATTGCATCCCATATTTCCTGATTTACTGTGTGAGCCTCATACTCGAATTTTTCTTTTCCTATTTCTTTTTGGATAGACTCAACGAAATCACAGATTTCAATAATATGCTTATGAGCAAACTTAATACCCTCAAGCATAACATCTTCTTCAATTTCGTTTGCGCCTGCCTCAATCATAACAACCTTTTCTCTTGTTCCTGCAACTGTGACCTGCATTTGTGACTTTTCTCTCTGCTCAACTGTTGGGTTTATGATATATTCCCCATCAACCAAGCCAAGCCAAACGCCACCTATTGGTCCATTCCAAGGAATATCTGAAATAGAAAGTGCAATAGATGTACCAATCATAGCAGCAACTTCAGGTGGGTTGTCCTGCTCAACAGATAAAACTGTTGCAACAACAGAAACATCATTTCTTAAATCTGCAGGGAACAAAGGTCTTATAGGTCTGTCTATAACACGACTTGTTAAAATTGCTTTTTCTGAAGGCTTACCTTCTCTTTTAACATATCCACCAGGTATTTTACCAACTGAATATAGCTTTTCTTCATAATCAACACTCAAAGGGAAGAAATCTACTCCCTCTCTTGGTGTTCTTGATGCAGTTACATTCACCATTACAACTGTATCTCCGTAACGAACCAAACAATGTCCGTTTGTGAGCATTGCCATTTTTCCTGTTTCAATAACCAGTTTTCTGCCGGCTAAAGTAGTTTCAAAAGTTTTTAACATTTGTTTTTCTCCTTTTCTTTATAAATTTGGAGGAAACGATATTATTTTAGCAGATAGGCACAACATCTGCTCTTAACAGCTGCTCTGCTTATTTGCTAAATAATTCTCTGTTCCCTCATATATTGCAAAAGAAGCAAGCGAATAACCCTTAAGCAATCCGCTTGCCTTTAATGCTCTATTATTTTCTAAGTCCTAATTTGCTAACCAAAGCACGATATCTTTCGATATCCTGTGACTTAAGATATTGAAGTAGGCTTCTTCTCTTACCAACCATCATCAAAAGACCTCTTCTTGAGTGGAAGTCTTTCTTATGCTCGTTAAGATGCTCATTGTTCAAGTGATTGATTCTTTCAGTCAAAAGAGCAATTTGAACTTCAGGAGAACCTGTATCTCCTTCGTGAGTTGCATATGTTGCAATAATTTCCTGCTTTCTCTCTTTAGTCATGGTTTTCACCTCCTATAATCAATAATCCCCTTATGCCGAGAAACCGTTGGTGATTCGGTTATCCAAGCTATAGGTTAAATAAAATTTTAATTTTTTTGCAAACCCTTTAGGTTCACTCTCCAAGCAAAACAACCTATTATTTGTTTCTGTTGAAACGCTTGTTGAACTTTTCAACTCTACCACCGGTATCAACGAGTTTTTGCTTACCTGTGTAGAATGGGTGACACTTTGAACAAATTTCAACTTGAATGTTTTCCTTTGTTGAACCTGTTTCAATTACTTCACCACAAGCACA
The DNA here is from genome assembly GCA_017521775.1 of Clostridia bacterium. Taxonomy (GTDB): domain Bacteria; phylum Bacillota; class Clostridia; order UBA1381; family UBA1381; genus RGIG1988. The sequence continues at coordinate 10,370 of JAFXBO010000027.1, forward strand.
TTTAATTGTTGTTTGCTTATAATCAGGATGAATTCCTTCTCTCACGGTATTCCCCTCCTTATAAGATTTTTTAGCTCATAACAAGCCATCTAATAGTATAACACACATTTTTTGGTTTTGCAAGCATTTTTTTTAATATTCTTATTTTATATACATAAGGCACCAATTAATTGCTGATTTTATAGCATATTATTAGTAACAACTATTAAAAATATTCTTTATATCATCATAACCAAGTTCAATATAACTCTTTATTGTGCGCGATTTTCCAAAGGTACATAAATCTGCTAATTTATCAATAGAATTCTTGTCTACATCGAACTCCTTTAAAGTTAAAGGCATCTGTATCAGTTTGAAAAACCTCTCCATTTCTTCTATACCCAAGAGCGAAGCTTTTTCATCATCTTCCTCAGCAACATCCCATACTCTGCGTGCAAACTGTGCAAAGCGTGAGGTATTTTTTTGATAAACATATCTTGCCCATGCAGGGAATAAGACTGCAAGACCAGCTCCATGAGAAATATAATCATACTCACCACTCAGTGCGTGTTCAAGTTGATGAACTGCCAAATTATTTTCTCTTCCACAACTGGTCAAATCATTATGCGACAAGCTTGATGCCCACATTATAGTTGCACGGGCTTCATAGTCACAAGGATTATCCATAACAACTTTACTTGCATTGATAACTGATTTCAAAACACTTTCTGCAATTCTGTCGGTTAGTTCTGTAGGTTCGCATACTGTAAAATATCTTTCCATAGTATGTGCCATTATATCAACAATTCCACAGGCTGTCTGATACTTTGAAACAGTATAGGTTAGTTCAGGATTACAGATTGCAAATTTACACCTGTTAAATTCAGAACCAAATCCCCTTTTCATATTTTCCTCAATATTTGTTATAACTGCAGATGCGCTCATTTCACTGCCTGCAGCAGAATGAGTTAATATGCAACCAATAGGCAATGCACCCTTCGAAATACTTTTACGAGTTAATAAATCCCAAACATCGCAATCGTTCACAACCCCATGCGCAGTTACTTTTGATGAGTCTATTGCACTTCCTCCACCAACTGCCAAAATCATCTCAACTTTATTTTCACGAGCACTCTTCACAGCTTCACGAACAAATGACAGTTTCGGATTAGGCTCAACACCTCCCATTTCAACTACCTTTATTCCGTTTTCCAAAAGGGATTTCATAACATCATCATAAAGTCCACTTTTTTTGATGCTTTCCTTACCATACTGCATCATAATCGTTTTGTAACCATAATCACTTATGATCTTTCCGACATCTTTTTGCTTATCTCTTCCAAAATACACCTTGGTCGGTGCATAGTACGTAAAATCTAACATAAATTTATCCTCCAATAGTATTTTTATTTACAAGAATTATAATTCATCATCCTGAAATTATAACAAACTACCTATCACCTGAATTATATAATATCACATTTCTTCTCCAAAGTCCATATAATTCATAAATATCATTATAAGAAAAACCGAATGATAAAATCATTCGGTTTTTATGACAAAATAAAATATATAAATGCAAGTATTTTTAGAATATAGCATTATTCTTTTTTTTAGACATCTTATCTGCATAAAGCATTTCATCTGCATACTTAAACGCCTCTTCTGGATTACCCTTAATAATCGAATATCCTTTCGACAAACTTATATTTCCATCCATTTCAAGATTCTTTCTTAAAACAATTAAACGATCTATAATTTCATTCTCAGAAATTCCTTTAGTTATAACTGAAAACTCATCTCCGCCTATACGAAAAACTCTATGTTGAGGTTTTGGGAAAATCTCATCAATATTTTTCGCTACATTTTTTAATACCATATCACCTGCCAGATGACCTTTTGTATCATTAATTACTTTCAGGTCATTTAGATCAAACATAATGACAACGCCACTGTGATTTTCTATATCTGCTCCGCGGATAATCTCCGCCCAGGCAAGTCTGTTCAGGCAACCCGTCATCGGGTCGTGGTAAGCCAGCTGTTCATACTTCTTTGCTTCTGACATGTCATCTATGTACGTTCTCATCTCTTTGATA
>JAFXBO010000028.1 GCA_017521775.1 Clostridia bacterium
AAAAATGCGAGTTTATGATTGGTCATTCTAATATTGAATACTGCAACGAGGTTAAGGAATTAATCAAAGAGGAATTTGATGTTGAGGTTAAAGAAGTTTTTGAGTTGGGTTCTATTATTGGAACTCACATCGGACCGGGAACTCTTGGTATACTATTCAGACTAAAGAAATAAAAGGAAGTGCTTATAAAATGAAATATATTGTTGTTTTGGGCGATGGTATGGCAGATTATGCTGTCAATGAATTTGACGGAAAAACAATTTTAGATGTTGCCAACAAGCCAAATATGGATTATATGGCATCAAACGGAGAACTGGGAATGGTTAAAACAGTTGCAGACGGAATGAAACCCGGAAGCGATGTTGCCAACCTTTCTGTTATGGGATATGATACTGCAAAGTGCTATAGCGGTCGTTCACCGCTGGAGGCAGCAAGTATCGGAGTAACACTAAAAGATACTGATGTAACTTTCAGAACAAACCTCGTAACACTTTCTGATGAAGAAAATTATGAGGACAAAACTATGGTTGATTACTCTGCAGGTGAAATCACAACCGAAGAGGCAAGAGAATTGATGAAAGCAATCAATGATGAGTTACACGATGATATTGTGACATTTTATGCAGGTGTGAGCTACAGACATCTTCTTGTCTGGGACAAGGGTTCAACAAATGTTAAACTAACACCACCACACGATATTTCGGACAAGAAAATAACAGGACATTTGCCTTGTGGTGATGGTGCAGATAAGTTATTGGAAATGATGAAAAAGAGCGTGGAAATTTTAAAAGACCACCCTGTTAATAAAAAGAGAATTGTCGAGGGTAAACGCCCTGCAACATCAATCTGGCCATGGGGTGAGGGAACAAAGCCTCAGCTTGAAAAATTCAGTGATAAATTTGGTAAGAGTGCAGGAGTTATTTCAGCAGTTGATTTAATTAAAGGTATTGCGATTTTAGCAGATATGAAATCTGTTGATGTTGATGGTGCAAATGGAAATTTTGACACAAATTATAAAGGCAAGGCAGATGCATGCTTTGACCTTTTGACAAAGGAAAATAAAGATTTTGTATATCTTCACTTAGAGGGTCCTGATGAATGTGGACACAGGGGCGAAGCAGATAATAAAAAGTACGCTGTAGAAATGATTGATGAAAAGGTAATAGGATATCTAAGAAACAGACTGGAAAAAGAGGGCATAGATTACAAAATGTTGGTTTTACCTGACCATCCGACACCAATCAGTTTAAAAACTCATGTATCAGACCCTGTTCCATATATTATCTATAATTCTGTAAAAGAAACAAAGAATGACAGAATATATTGTGAAAAAACAGCTAAAGAAACAGGAATATACATAGATAAGGGATATGAATTAATGTCACATTTTCTAAATGACTAAGGAAGTGGTTTAATGAAGTTTAAGGGACTTGCAGTTAAAATGACGATTATAACAATTGTTATAATTGCATTGTTAGTTTGTCTTTTTACATTCTTTGGGGATATTGTTGATGGGGTTTTGTGGCTTGTTAAAGTTTTCTTGCCATTTATACTTGCATTTTTGTTATCGCTTGCCTTAAATCCGTTAGCTGAAAAGCTTCAAAAAAAGCTGAAGCTACCAAAAGTACTGACAGCAGTAATAGTGATTATTTTGTCAGTCGGTATTTTAGGTGGTGCATTAGGCGGGGTTATCTGGAAAATTGTTTCTGAGATAAAAAGTATATATGAACAAGTTCCACAAATTTATGAAAGTGCAGTCGAAACTTTTGAGAATATACAAAACAGTATGCTGCACATATATTCGTCCTTACCTGTGGAAATGCAGAATGTGCTTGATAATGTAGGAGATAATCTGAAGAATACATTAGCGAACGCAGTTCAGGATAATTATAAGCCATTTATGTATGGTGCAGGAAATATCGCAAAGAAACTCCCAAGTATATTCATTGGAATAATAGTTTTCATATTATCTTTGTTCTTCATTATGTCTGATGAGGAGAAAGTGAAAAACAATGTTAAAAAGCTTTTTCCAAAGAATTTTTTGGAGAAAACGTCAAATGTCGGAGGACAACTAAAAAAATATCTTGGAGGCTATATTAAAGCTCAGCTTATTATAATGTCTGTTGCATTTGTTATAATTTTTATTGGTTTGTCAATTTTGAAAGTCAGATATGCTATGCTTATTGCCCTTGGAATTGCGGCACTCGATGCATTGCCGTTTTTTGGGAGTGGAGCAGCACTGATACCCTGGTCAATAATCAGTTTTTTGTCGGGAACTCCGAAAATGGGCGTTGGACTTTTGATTATCTACCTTGCAATAATATTTACAAGACAGATGATAGAACCTAAAATTGTCAGTGATAAACTTGGAACGAGCCCGTTGTTGACTCTTATGTCAATGTATATAGGATATAAGATTTTCTCGATAGGTGGTATGATTTTAGGGCCGATATTATTAGTGCTTGTAATAAGCTTTCATAAAGCAGGAGCACTTGAAACTCCCGAAAGGGTGGCTAAGGGAATTTTAAACAGAATAAAACACGAATTCAAACAATTATATAAATTTATAGTAACAAAGTGAGGAATAGGAATGGATAAAAAGTTTTATATCACAACTGCGATAGCATATACATCAAGAAAGCCGCATATCGGCAACACATCTGAAATTATTTTGACTGATGCTATTGCAAGATTCAGAAGATATATCGGAGATGATGTCTTCTTCTTGACAGGTACAGACGAGCACGGACAAAAAATTCAGGAAATTGCCGAAGCTGCAGGTGTTACACCAAAAGCTTATGTTGATGAAATTGCAGGTCAGATTAAGGATATTGCCGATATGTTAAATATCAGCTATGATAAATTCATAAGAACAACTGACGATTATCACGAGGAAGCTGTTAAGGCTATATTTAAAAAGCTATATGACCAGGGTGATATTTATAAGTCAGAATATGAGGGACTTTACTGCACTCCTTGTGAATCTTTCTGGACAGAAACTCAATTAGTTGATGGAAAGTGTCCTGATTGCGGCAGAGA
>JAFXBO010000029.1 GCA_017521775.1 Clostridia bacterium
CAAGAGTATGGTATCGCTTGCAGAAAAGACAGCGATATGACTCAAAAGATTAACGATGCAATTGCTGAATTAACAGCTGAGGGTGTTGTTGGCGAAATCGCAGCAAAGTATAACCTATCAGATATGTTGGTAAAATAATTATAAAGAAGCCTTAAAGGGCTGATGCAATGCATCAGCCCTTTGATTAATCAAAAGGAGAAAAAATATGCAAGAAAGATATTTCCCTGCATACACATTGGGTGTAGATGCTTTTAAAAATTTCAATAATGTGTGTGGAAAGCTTGGAACAAACCTATTATTAATCGGAGGAAAAACTGCGCTTAGTGTAGCACGCGATAAGTTGTTATCCTGTATTTCGCAAGATTTTAATGTTGTTGACGAGGTTATATACGGAACAGAATGTTATGAAGAACGGGTATTTGAGTTATACGAGGGGTACAAGAACATAGATATCGACTTTGTTGTTGGTGTTGGGGGAGGAAAAGCTCTTGACACAAGCAAATATTTAGCAGATATGTTAAATGTTCCTGTTGTAACAGTACAGACTATTGCTTCAACCTGTGCGGCATCATCAGCTTTATCAGTTATATATACAAAAGAACATAGCTTTTCTAAATTTGTATATTATAAAAAACCTGCATATCATTGTTTTATTGACACAAAAATTATAATGGAAGCACCATATGATTTTATTCGTGCAGGAGTGGGAGATACGCTTGCAAAACACTATGAGGTTGAATTTTCTGCAAGAGGAAGAGTTCTTGATTATTCATCACAGCTTGGACTCACCATAAGCAATATGTGTAATGAACCTCTTATGAAATATGCAAAAGTCGCATTAGATGAAGTAAAAAAGGGAAATATTTGTGATGAGCTTGAACAGGTTATTCTGACTATAATTATAACAACAGGTATGGTTTCAATGCTTATAAACCCTGATTACAACGGAGCTATGGCGCACGCCTTGTTCTATGGTCTTACAATTCTTGATGGATTTGAAGAAAAATTTTTACACGGGGATGTCGTAGGTTATTGTACTGCAGTTCAATTAGCAGTTGATAATAATATTGAGGAAGCGAAGAAAGTTGTCAGCTTTTTAAAATCAATTAAAATAGAAACAAGTCTTTCCCAAAGAAATATTCCTTGCGACAGGGAATATCTTGATAAAGTCCTTGAAAGTGCGCTAAAAGACCCTGATATGAATGTTATTCCGTATGAGGTGACAAAGGATATGTTGTTTGAGGGAATTAAAAAAATTGAAACTTTGTCATAATATAAAATATTTTTAGAAAAACTATTGACAAACGATAATATTTTGTATATAATATCATCGTTGTCGATTTGGCGGTATAGCTCAGTTGGCTAGAGCACACGGTTCATACCCGTGGTGTCATTGGTTCAAATCCAATTACCGCTACCAGAAAAGACACTCGTAAGAGTGTCTTTTTTTAGAGATTAGATTAATTTTATGAGGGGCATGGGTATTATGAGTACAATGTTGTCAGTGTCAGTGGCACTATTAGCAGGTCTTTTGATGACAAGAGCGTTTAAACCACTCAAGTTGCCGTCAGTAACTGCATACTTAATTGCGGGAGTATTAATTGGTCCATATGTTATTGGAAGATTGAATATATCAGGATTAGGGTTTTCTACTGCAGAGGCAGTTGAAAAATTATCAATACTTGCAGATGTTGCATTAGGTTTTATTGCGTTTTCAATAGGAAATGAATTCAGATTAGAGGACTTGAAAAAAATAGGAAAGCAAGCCTTTGTTATTGGTATTTTTCAGGCTGTGACAGCAACTATTCTTGTTGATTTGGCGTTGATTGCTGTTCATTTTATGATGCCTGACAGACTTTCGGTTGCACAAGTAATAACACTTGGAGCAATTGCAACTGCGACAGCACCTGCTGCAACTTTGATGGTTGTAAGACAGTACAAAGCAAAGGGAAAATTAACTCAGTTGCTTTTACCTATCGTTGCACTTGATGACGCAGTTGGTTTGGTTGTTTTTGCGGTTTCATTTGGTGTTGCAAAGTCATTGAATGTTGGAAGTGTTGATGTTATTTCAATTCTTGTTAATCCATTGATTGAGATTGTTGCATCTTTAACTTTGGGTGCATTAATGGGATGGCTTTTAACTCAACTCGAAAAGCTTTTTAACTCAAATACGAACAGATTGAATTTAACAATTGGTGTAGTGTTTTTAACAGTCGCATTATCTATGTGTAAGTTTGAATTTGGTTCGGTACATATTGGTTTCTCTTCACTTTTGACCTGTATGATGCTTGGAACAATATTCTGTAATATATGTCCATTATCACACGATTTAATGGAATCATCGGACAAGTGGACATCGCCATTATTTGCAATTTTCTTTGTAATAAGTGGTGCTGAACTGGAATTGGGAGTCTTTTTAGATATTGCTATTGTTGGAATCGGTGTTGTATATATCATATTCAGGTCACTAGGTAAATACTTTGGTACATTATGGAGTGCTAATGCCACAAAATGCGAGCCTCAAATATGTAAGTACTTAGGATATACACTCTTACCTCAGGCAGGGGTTGCTTTAGGAATGTGTACTTTGGCAATGCAACTTGGGGAAGAAGGAAACTTAATTAGAAATATAACATTGTTCGCAGTGTTGGTTTATGAGTTATTTGGACCATTAGTAACAAAATGGGCGCTAACAAAGGCAGGAGATATTAAACCAATGCCTGAGGATGTTAAAAACAGACGAAATATTAAATTGGAACAGGTTAAGAAATAATAAAAGGGACTTTGATTTTATCAAAGTCCCTTTCTTTGTCTGTTTACTTCGTACATTAATATCGCAGCAGCAACTCCTGCATTAAGTGATTCGGCTTTTCCGTCAATTGGTATTTTTACCTTTTCATCTGCTAAAAGCTTCATTTCCTCGCTTATCCCATTTGCTTCATTTCCGATTACAAGTATTAAAGGTTTTTTCATATCCGATAGAGTGTAGTCGATTGTATCATTATCTAACAGACTGCATACAACAGAAAACCCTGAAGATTTAAATTCCTGTATCTGAGAATATTTAACATCTTCAAATATTGGAATATGGAAAAATGAGCCCATACTTGACCGAACTGTTTTAGGGTTATATATATCAACACATTCAGGTGACAGCATAATTCCACCGAAGCCTGCTGCATCGGCAGTTCTTATTATAGTCCCAAGGTTTCCGGGGTCTCTTATATTATCACAATATACATAAGGCTTATTTATATTTAAGATAACATTCTGTTTTTCCTTAATATTTATTACTGCTATAATTCCTGATGGTGACTCAGTTGTTGAAAGGGCAGGGAAAAGCTTATCGGATATCACATATATATCAGTATTTTGGGGTAACTCGAATTCATTTTGTGAGTTAAATTCCTCTGAAACCAATATGGCAAAAATATCAGCACGAGCCTCAATAGCATCTTTTACAGATTTAACTCCCTCGACAGTGTATTGACCTGTTAGGCTTCGTTCCTTTTTTTGTTTTAATGCCTTAAAATGCTTGTATTTATCATTTTGTGAGCTTTGAATTTGTCTAATCATATCTCGCCTCCGGATATAGTTTTTCGATGTATTATTGGTTGACAAATTTTGTTATGTGTGCTATAATCTAACGAGTGTTATGGAGATGTACCCAAGTGGTTGAAGGGTCTGCACTCGAAATGCAGTAGGTCGTTAACAGCGGCGCCAGAGTTCAAATCTCTGCATCTCCGCCACACATCGGAACAGGTTTTACTTGTTCCGATTTTTTTTGTTTCTCATTTATGATATGCCTCATTTGAATTAATTTTAAATGCTCTGTATATTTGTTCAGACAATACTACTCTCATAAGCTGATGTGGAAGAGTTATTTTGCCAAAGCTGATACATTTATCGGCTCGTTGTTTTACTGCCTTTGAAAGTCCCAATGAGCCACCAATTATGAATGTTATGTTAGAGTTAGTCATTGAAATGTTTTTGATTTCATTTGCCAGTTCTTCACTTGAGAGCTGTTTTCCCTCAATACACATAGCAACAACATATGAGTTGTTTTTTATTTTTGAAAGAATAGTTTCGCCCTCTTTAATAAGTATTTGTTCTTCTAATTTTTCTCCTGCATTGTCGGGAATTTTTTGGTCAGGAACTTCTATTATTTCAAATGCAGAAAAACGGGATAATCGTTTAGAATATTCAGCTATTGCTGATTTTAAATAATCCTCTTTTAGTTTTCCTACACATATTACTGATATATTCATATAAAACTTGTCACCTCATATCTGTTAGCAACACATAGTCTGATATCCTCTCCGACCTTTGCGCCATACTGTGAAAGTGCATTATGAACAGTTCTGTATGCAATATCGGGAGTGTTATTGTTATCACTAAGGTGTGACAGCATAATGTTTTTTGTGTTGTTTTTTAATAAATCGATAGCTATTTTTGCAGCATAATCATTTGACATATGACCTGTATCACTTAAAATTCTTTTTTTCAAATTGAATGGATAGTGACCATACATCAGCATATCAATATCGTGATTAGCCTCAAGCATAACATAATCACTATTATAAATTGATTTTAATATATCTTCTGTAATAATGCCTGTATCTGTAACAATAGAGTATTTTTTGTCTTTATCATAAAAGGAATATCCGATTGGATTTGCAGCATCGTGTGAAATTTGAAAGGTATTTATTCCAATACTTCCTATCTCAAAATCAAGAGATGGATTAATCACTTTTATATTATAGTCCTTTATAGCACCGATGTTCATTGTTTCGTGTGTTTCCTTAGTTGTGTAAACAGGAATATCAAACTTTCTGGATAAAACTCCTGCACCTATAATATGGTCTGAATGTTCGTGAGTTATAAGCAGTGCATTTATATCTTCACAATCAATATCAAATTTATCAAGTATCTCAGTTAGCCTTTTTAGAGATAATCCACAATCAATTAATATAGTTGTATCTTCATTTTTAATAAGTGATGCATTTCCTGATGAACCACTGATTAAGGATAAAAACATAAATATAATTCCCTTTCTAAAAATTCAAAACAACGGTAGAAACCGTTGTTTTTCTATATTACAATACTTGTACTCTTTGAACATCTCCACCAAGCTTTATGAACTTCTCTTCAAAATTTTCATATCCACGGTCGATGTGATAAATATCATTTATTTCTGTCACACCGTCAGCCATAAGTCCGGCGATAATCATAGCAGCGCCTGCTCTTAAGTCTGTTGCACGTACTGATGTTCCCATTAATTTTTTGACACCATTAATAATTGCTAACTTTCCCTCAACCTTAATATCTGCACCCATTCTGTTTAATTCAGAAACATATCTGAATCTGTCATCCCAAACACCTTCTCTTGCCGTGCTTGTCCCTGTTACGGTTGACAAAAATGTAACCAGTTGAGGCTGCATATCTGTTGGATAACCAGGGTATGGAAGGGCAATAAAATTAATCTTTTTAAATTTCGCACCATCAGGCACATATACTCTCAGTTTATCATCGAATTCCTCTATTTTAGCACCTGATTCAATCAGCTTTGCAGAAATTGGTTCAAGATGCTTTGGAATTATATTTGTTATTGTGACATCCCCTCTTGTTGCAGCAGCTGCAATCATAAAGGTTCCTGCTTCAATCTGGTCAGGAATAATGGAATATATGCCACCGTGCAGAGAATTAACACCTTTGATTTTAATTGTATCAGTTCCTGCACCTCTTATTTTTGCACCCATTGCATTTAAGAAGTTTGCAAGGTCAACTATATGAGGTTCTTTTGCTGCATTTTCAATCGTAGTATTTCCCTTAGCCAAAACTGCACCAAGCATAACATTAACAGTCGCACCGACGCTTACCACATCAAAATAAACATTAGCTCCAATAAGCTCGTCTGCTTCAGCGTTAATCATACCATATTCAAGCTCAACAGTTGCACCAAGAGCCTGAAATCCCTTTATATGCTGGTCAATTGGTCTTGTTCCGAAATCACAACCACCTGGGGATTTTGTTATACATTTTTTTGACCTTCCCAAAAGCGCACCGATAAGGTACGAAGAACCGCGCATTTTGTCAGTTAATTGCGGGTCAGGAGTTACTGAATTAACGTTTGTGCAGTCTATATCAACGACATTATCGGCAATATGTTTAACGGTTGCACCAAGATTTTCGAGAATTTGTAAAAACAAATTAACATCCTTTATGTTAGGTAAATTTTCAATACGACAATTTCCATTTATAAGTAAACAGGCAGGTAAAATTGCAACTGCGGCATTTTTAGCACCACTTATGCTAACCTCTCCACACAATTTTTTTCCACCTTTTATAACAATCTTTTCCAAAGTAATATCTCCTCATAATATATCAAAAGTACTAATTTATACCTATTTTCAGTTTATCATTGATATTATATCATACAATCTGGAAAAATGCAAAAGAAATTTTCAAAAATATCAATATGTTTACAATATTTGATATAATTTTGTTAATATAGAACAAAACCTACCCTTTAGACGAGGGCAGGTTTAAATTCATCAAGCCAATAATTTACTTGTATTAAGTATCCCATAAACTGAGGTATTGCCATAAGCTGACCAAAGAAAGGCTTTCCATAATCCGAACCCTCTTTGCATATATCCATAATATTTGCTCTGTCTACAAAGGTAAGAATCGGAGATGATTGATCATTTAAAATTTCATATAAGAGTTCTCTTACTGCTTTTTCGTAATATGGATTATGGGTTTTTGGATATGGGCTTTTTTTACGATTCAAGACATCATATGGGAGGATTGTTTTTGCGGCTTCCCTTAAGATGTTTTTAGATATATTGTTTTTATTTTTCATTTCCCATGGGATATTCCATACATATTCAAAAAGTCTGTGGTCACAAAAAGGAACTCTCACCTCTAAACCAGATGCCATTGACATTCTGTCCTTTCTGTCAAGCAGATTTGTCATAAACCAGGTGATATTTAAATACGCAATTTCGCGACGACGCTTTTCTTCTTCATTATCCCCATCAAAGACAGGTGTTTCATTGATAGTTTCAAAATACCTCATTTTTGAATATTCCTCAAGGTTAAGTGTTTCTTCAACAACTGGTTTTAACGCTTTTTTTCTAAGACTCAAATCATAACACCATGGAAATGCATCAGTTTTAAAAGCTTTTTCACTTCTAAACCATGGATATCCACCAAAAATTTCATCAGAACATTCTCCTGATAATATAACTGTGTGATTTTTTTTGATTTCTCTGCAGAAATATAATAATGAAGAGTCGCAATCTGCCATACCAGGCAGGTCTTTGTAATACATTGCATCATAGAGGTAATTAATTAGATTTTCATTCTTGCAAACTAAGAAAGTATGATTTGTATCAAATTCCTCAACCATTCGTTTTACCCAAGGCTTATCTGCGTCAGGTTGAAACGCAGATGCCTTGAAATACCGGTCATTATCCTCGTAGTCAAAGGAATAGGTTGAGAGTTGTTTGTTTTCCTTTTTTAATTCAGTTGCAGCAACTGCTGATATAATGCTTGAATCAAGTCCTCCTGATAAAAGAGTGCCGATTGGTACATCGGAAACAAGCTGTCTTTTTATTGAATCACATACCAAATCCCGAACATTTTCAATTGTTTCTTCGTAGCTATCCTTATGTTCCTTACTTTCAAACTGCCAATATCGTTTTGTGAATAGCCCTGAGCGATTTATAAGCATATAACAACCAGGACGCAATTCATCAACTCCTTTAAAAACTCCAACACCTTGAGTTTTTGCAGGGGATAGGGCAAATATTTCGCATAATCCGTTTTTATCAAGCCTTGGTTTGAAATTAGGATAACAAAACAGTGCTTTGATTTCTGATGCAAAAATTATATTGTTTTCAAAGTTTGCGTAAAAAAGTGGTTTTACACCAAATCTGTCACGACAAATATATATTTGCTGTCGCATAGAGTCCCAGATACAAAATGAATATATTCCATTTAATTTTTTGCAGCAATCTACACCATAATGTATGTATGTGTATAAAAGTACTTCAGTATCAGAGTTAGTTGTGAAAACATATCCACATTTGATAAGTTCATTTTTTAATTCTTTGGTATTATAGAGTTCTCCGTTATAGGTTATGACAAATTCATAGCCCTCAATAGTTTTTTTCATCGGCTGCTTGCCACCCTCAATATCAATTACTGACAATCTCGCGTGAGAAAAAGCCGCGTGTTCGCCAACCCATTCTCCTGACGCATCAGGACCTCTATGGGACAGCTTCTGTGCCATATCACGAACCAACAGTCTGTTATAAGCCTCATATGTAAACAAGTTTTTCTTGAAATTGATTATACCGGCAATTCCACACATAAATAGTCACTCCTGTTATTTAATTTACTACATAATATTCTTTTGTAAATATTGTGTGACAATATAGATGATTGTTGTTGACAAAAAGATTGATTTATGAGAAAATATAATGTATATGAGAGGATGTGGATTTAATGAAAAAAACAATTATATCTTTGGCAGTATGTGTTGCTCTTACAATGAATGTAAATATACAAACATATGCAAAATATGAGCCTCCTGCAAAAATCTGGGCGTCATTTAATAAGTATGCAGCAGCGCTTGAGGCAAAGGACTATGAAAATATTATTAAATATGGTTTAATAGACGTTAATATACTTGAGAATGAGCCTGTTAATGAAACAACACAAAGCTGGCTCTGTGCAAGATATCAGAATATTGGAAATGCATATGAAAAATTGGGTGATTATGAAAATAGCGGAAGAATGTATAAAAAACAAATAGAGCTTGCAGACACAATCGGCTGGTATGATAGCGCAAAAATTGCCAGAGCGAAATCTCTTCACTATATAAGCGACGTGAGATTGTTTCAGAAAATGTACGATAAACAAAAGTATTATGGTGCAAGAAATGAACACGAGAA
>JAFXBO010000240.1 GCA_017521775.1 Clostridia bacterium
TGATTTTAAAGAGGCAAATCGAGTCTTGACAATTTTTACAAAAGAGTTTGGGATAATAAATGCCGTTGCATATGGTGCAAAAAGTATAAGGAATAAGAACAGTGCATCAACACAGGTGATGACATATGCAGATTTTATTCTTTTAAAAACAAATAAAGATATGATGAGCATTCAGAGTGCAGAAATAATTGACAGCTTTTTTGGAGTTAAGGAGGATATAGTAAAATTATCTTTATGTGTGTATTTTGCAGACCTTATATATTCTCTGTTGAATACAAATGCTCCTGATGAAGATATGTTATCACTTATACTAAATTCGGTTTATGCTCTTTCATATAAAGATTATAGCTTGGAAAAGATTAAGACGGTTTTTGAATTGAGGGCAATGGCGCATGGTGGATATATGCCTAATATTTCCTGTTGCGTCAATTGTGGGAATGTTGATGATATATCACATTTTAATTCAAAAAACGGCGGGATTATGTGCAAAAGCTGTGCCAAGATTGGAAGTATTCCCATTGATGCCGAAATATATCACACACTTTCATATATATTGACTGCCGATGCAAAGAAAATGCTTTCATTTAATGCATCAGATGAGGTTATTAAAAAGCTATGCGAAATTTCAGAAGAATATGTTTTGACACATTGTGATAAAAAATTTAAATCTTTAGAATATTACAAACAAATAAATATAAATTAACAAAGGAGTGTTTTTTAGTGGACAGAAGAGATAAACAAAACTATTATCTTGATATTGCCCAGACTGTTGCTGAGAGAGGAACTTGTATCAGAAGAAACTACGGAGCAATCATAGTACATAACGATGAGATTATATCAACAGGATATGTTGGTGCGCCGAGAGGCAGAAAAAACTGCAGTGATTTGGGTTATTGCATAAGACAAGAGTTAAATATTCCCCGTGGTGAAAGATACGAAATGTGCAGAAGTGTTCACGCAGAAGCAAATGCAATCATATCTGCATCAAGACGCGATATGATTGGTGCAACTTTATATCTTGTCGGTCTTGAAGCAGAAACAGGGGAGATAGTTGCAAACAGCTGTTGCTGCTCTATGTGCAAGAGAATGGTTATAAATTCAGGAATTAAAGAGGTTGTTATAAGAGATACTCTTGACGAATACAGAATAATTGATGTGTCTGAATGGATAGACAATGACGAAAGTCTTGAAGGCAAAATGGGATATTAATCTTGTGAATTTTGTCTTAGTTTTCTGTATTTAACAGGAGATGTTCCTATTGCTTTTTTAAATGATGTTGAGAAATAATTACTGTCATTGAAACCGCATTGTTCTGCGATTTTTGTAATGGGCAGGGTGGTTTCTGACAGTAATTTTTGCGCGTGGAGAATACGAACATATTTAATATATTCGTTCAAACCTGTTTTAACTGTCTTTTTGAATTTTCTTGAAAGATGAGCTTCGCTTATCGAGAACTTATCGCTAAGCGATTTTAAAGTGATGTTTTCTGTTATATTATTTGATATATATTCCGAAATGTTATAAATAAATCTGTCTGATTCGTTAAGGGGTTTTAATTTATCAGTTTTAAATCTGCATAACAATATTAAAAGCTCTTTTATATAAATTTCTATTATAGCATCCTTGTGGGGCTTGTCTTTTAAATGTTCATTCTTAATTTTATCTAAAATTTCTCTGATTACGATAATGTTATTATTCGGTATACATATCAGCTTTGAACTCGAAAGAATTTCTAAAACATCATTCATTGATTCATCAAAAATATTGTCTTCAAAAGCAAGAAGAATTCTTTCATTGTGTAAACAATCCTCGCTGTCGGTTTTGTGATAAACTCCTTTTGGAATAAATATAAAATCACCATTATGAAGATAAAAGATTTCGTCCTCAACAAAGAACTTTGTTTCCCCGTCTACAAGGAAATAAAGCTCATAATCATCGTGATAATGAATTGGTGTGAATTTTCTTCTCTTTGTTATGAGGTCGTGTGAAAATCTGTCATTACGATATGTTATATAATTCAACTTGATATCCTCCGTTGTAATTTTTTTATATTGTATCACATTTGTTATACAAATGCAATCAAAAAATTAAAGTTTTTATCCAAAATAGTCAAAATATTAGAGGAAACCATAAAACTATTGATGTATAATAGTGGTGTATAATAAAGATTATATTAAGATACGGAGTGATAGAAATGTTTGAAAAATCTGCACGATGTGAAAGGGTTATTCAATTTGGAGAAGGTGGATTTCTTCGCGGATTTGTTGATTGGATAATTCAGATAACTAATGAAACAACAGATTTTGATGCAAGCGTTGTTGTGGTTCAGCCTATTGAAAATGGTATGTGCGATACATTGGAGAAACAAAACTGTGTTTACACTCATATAATGAGAGGACTGAAAAATGGCGTTCCGACAGTTGATAAAAAGGTTATTGATTGTATATCAAGAACTGTTAAGCCATATGATGATTTCAATGCCTATTTAAACCTCGCAGAAAATTCTGATTTCAGATTTGTTGTTTCAAATACGACAGAATCAGGTATTGTATATAATGAAAATGATAAAATTGAGAATGCGCCAAATGTGTCATTCCCTGCAAAGGTTACTCTTTTGTTGAAGAAAAGATTTGAGCTTGGTTTGGGTGGTTTCATTTTCTTGCCGTGTGAATTAATTGATAAAAATGGAGAAAATCTTAAGAAGTGTATATTAAAGTATTCTGACCTTTGGAACTTGGGAAATGATTTTAGGGCGTGGGTTGAAAACGAAAACATTTTCTATAATACTCTTGTTGACAGAATTGTTACAGGGTATCCAAGAGATGAAAAAATTGATTTGGGATATGAGGACAATATGGTTAACACAAGTGAACTGTTCCATTTGTGGGTTATCGAAGGACCAAAGTCAATTGTTAATGAATTTCCATTTGATAAGACAGGCTTAAATATAATTGTGACAGACAATCTGGAAAGATACAGAACAAGAAAAGTAAGAATTCTAAACGGTGCACATACATCAATGATTCCATATGCACTTTTAGAGGGTGTTGAAACAGTTGGGGACTGTATGGAAAATGAAAAGTTAAGTTCATTTGTTAAAAAATGCGTTTATGATGAGATTATTCCGACTCTTGACTTACCTAGTGAAGAATTATTGGATTACGCAGATAATGTTTTTGAAAGATTTAGAAACCCATACATAAAGCACCTTTGTTCATCTATTGCTCTGAATTCTGTCAGCAAATTCAAGGTAAGAGTTTTGCCATCACTTTTGGAATATATAAAGAGAACTAACCAAATGCCTGACAATTTGTTATATTCATTTGCAAAGCTTATTGAGTTTTATAAAACTGATATGACAAATGATGCTAAGGATGTAACAGAGTTTATGAAAAAATCGGATGTTAGGGAAATTCTTGCAAACAAGAGCCTTTGGGATGAAGACTTAAGCTTTCTTGCAGATGAGATTGTTGGGAGAATGGGAAAATGATTATAAATAAGCTTGATAATGTTGAGATTAATCTCGAAGACGGTCATAAATATGCATTAAGGGACATAAAAAAAGGTGAGAATATTATTAAATATGCAAACCCAATCGGTCACGCTTTATGCGATATAAAAAAAGGTGAACATATTCACTCTCACAACATGAAAACCAACTTAAAGGGAAATATCGAATATGAATATAATCCTGTCTTTACACCAAAAGAGAAAAAGGAAAATTCAAAAACATTTATGGGATATCTTCGTGAAAATGGCGATGTAGGAATCAGAAATGATATCTGGATTATAAACACCGTCGGATGCGTTAATAAAGTTTCTAAAAAATTGGCAGAACTGACAGGCGCACTTAATTTTGAACATCCTTTCGGTTGCTCGCAGTTGGGAGGAGACCATAAAACAACTCAGCTTATATTAAGAGGCCTTATAAATCACCCTAATGCAGGTGGAGTTCTGGTTTTAGGACTTGGTTGTGAAAACAACAATATTGATGAGTTCAAAAAGGTTCTGAGAGAATACAATGAGAAAAGGGTTAAGTTTTTGAATTGCCAGGACTTCGATGATGAAATAGAAGAGGGAGTAAGACTTATTAATGAACTAAAGGAATACGCAAATTCATTTAAAAGAACTCCTCAACCAATTTCAAAGCTTAAACTTGGATTAAAGTGTGGTGGCAGTGATGGATACAGTGGAATAACTGCAAATCCGTTAGTTGGCTCACTTTCTGACAGAATTATATCTGAGGGTGGGAGCTGTGCTTTGACTGAGGTTCCTGAAATGTTTGGCGCAGAGCATTTATTGATGCAAAGATGCAAAACTAAAGAAATTTTTGATAAGACAGTTAAACTTATAAATGATTTTAAAGACTATTTCACACGATATAATCAGGTGATTTATGAAAATCCATCGCCTGGAAACAAGAAGGGAGGAATAACAACATTAGAAGAAAAATCACTTGGTTGTGTGCAAAAGGGTGGTTTGAGCGAGGTTGTTGATGTACTTGATTATGGCGACACAATAACCAAAAACGGACTTTCACTTTTAAATGGTCCGGGAAATGATATAGTTGCAATTACAAATCTTACTGCTGCGGGAGTACATATGATATTGTTCACAACAGGCAGAGGAACTCCTGTCGGAGGTCCTGTTCCAACAATAAAGATTGCCACAAATCATTCTTTGGCAGAGAGAAAAAAGAACTGGATTGATTTTGATGCATCACCTCTTTTGGAGGGTGTGTCAATGGAAAATCTAACAGATGATTTGTTGGATTATGTTTGCAAGGTTGCTTCGGGTGAAGCTACAAAAAACGAAGAAAACGATTACAGAGAAATATCCATTTTCAAAGATGGAGTAGTGTTATAAGGAGGAATATGTTATGGGGATAATTAATGATAAGTTTATGTTTACCAATAAGCTTGGTAAGAAGTTATATTTTGAATTTGCAAAGGATTTACCAATTATTGATTATCATTGTCATCTTTCTGCTGAGATGATTGCTGATGATTATATGTTTGAGGATGCATATGATTTGTTCCTTGGAGGTGACCACTATAAGTGGCGTCAGATGAGAAGTCTGGGCGTAGATGAGGAAATGATAACAGGAAATGGGGACAGATATGAAAAATGGTTGAAGTTCGCGGGTATTATGCCATATCTTATCGGAAATCCAATCTATCATTGGACAGCATTGGAACTCAAGAGATATTTTGATATTGATGAGCCTTTGAATGAAAAAACTGCAAAGAAGATTTGGGATATATGTAACGAGAAATTAAAGCAAAAGGAATTTTCGGCAAAAAATCTTATATTAAGATCAAATGTTGAGGCTGTTTGCACAACAAATGACCCTGCTGAAGATCTAGCCGCCCATCAAAAAATAAAAGCAGATGGATTTGATACAAGAGTTTTGCCAACCTTTAGACCTGATAAGCTGGTTAGCATCGAAAAAGAACCTTTTGTTGATTATATAAAATCAAATGGATTAAATACATATGAAGAGGTTGTTAACTGGTTAAAGTCAAGAATTGCATATTTCCATGAAAACGGATGCCGATTGTCAGACCATGGACTTGACTATGTTCCTTTTGGAATCGGAAATGCTGAGGAAGTATTTAATAAGAAAATGCAGGGACAGGAAATCTCTAAAGAGGAAGTTGATATTTTTAAGACTGCAATTATTAGGGTATGTGCAGAAGAATATACTAAGTTAGGATGGGCAATGCAACTACATATGAGTGCGCTTAGAAACAACAATTCAAAAATGATGGAGAAATTAGGTCCTGACACAGGTTTTGATTCAATAAGTGATGTGTGTATTGCAGAAAATCTATCAAAACTTATGGATACTTTAAACAAAGAGGATAACTTGCCTAAAACAATTCTTTACAATTTAAATCCAAAAGATAATTTTGTTCTTGGAGCAATTATGGGCTGTTTCCAGGAAGGACCAACAAAGGGTAAAATTCAGTTTGGCTCAGGTTGGTGGTTCTTGGACAACAGAGATGGTATGGAGGCTCAGTTAAGAGCGCTTGGAAATCTTGGTGCTTTGGGAACATTTGTTGGTATGCTTACAGATTCAAGAAGTTTTGTTTCATACCCAAGACACGAGTATTTCAGAAGAATACTGTGTAACTTAATCGGACAGATGGTTGA
This sequence comes from Clostridia bacterium, assembly GCA_017521775.1. GTDB lineage: Bacteria > Bacillota > Clostridia > UBA1381 > UBA1381 > RGIG1988. The sequence continues at coordinate 6,157 of JAFXBO010000240.1, forward strand.
AAATGGGGAATATCCTGACGATAAGGAATACCTTGGCTTGATTATCAAAGGTATTTGCTATAATAATGCAAAAGAATATTTCAATTTCTAAATTAAA
>JAFXBO010000030.1 GCA_017521775.1 Clostridia bacterium
GACCTATGCAATGAGTCAATATGCGACACAGGATTTGAAAAAAAATCCTGCAAGAGTCGGAGCAGTAAGTGATAATATCACAGAGCTTTCTCTTGATTTGGCAAAGGAAATTTCACTTGCTATTGAAAAAAGAGCAGAGGAAATGGGAAAGAATGTTGTAATTGCAGTGCTTGATGCAGGTGCAAATCTGATGCTTCTCCATTCCATGCAGGATTCATATATTGCAAGCAGACAAATAGCTCAGGACAAGGCATACACTGCTGTAGCACTTAAAATGCCGACACATGTTGCATTAGCAGAATCGCGTGGAGGTGCGCTAGACGGACTTTCAGCAACCGATTCAAACCACATAATGTTGTTGGGTGGAGGAGAGCCACTGATAATAAATGGCAAGGTTGTTGGTGGTGTCGGAGTATCCGGTGGAACTGCAGATGAGGATATCGCCTTTGCTCAGTTCGGAGCAATGTATTTAGAAAGGAGGCTTAGTTTATGATAGACGAAAAACAGATTAGCGAAATAGTTAAGAAAGTCATAACCGATATGGGAGCAGATCAAGCACCTAAAAGAAAGCAAGTCGGAGTTTTCGAATCTATGGATGATGCGATTGAGGCTTGTAACAAGGCGTATGAACTTTTCAGACACTATAACAAAGAACAAAGAGAAAATATCATAAAAGAAATCAGAAGACTTACACACGAAGAAGCTGAAATCATGGCAAAGCTTGCTGTTGAAGACACAAAAATGGGAAATGTTTACCATAAGATTTTGAAGCATCACCTTGTTGCTGATAAAACTCCTGGAACAGAAGATCTTACAACAAAGGCTTTATCAGGTGACAGAGGCTTGACACTTATTGAAATGGCACCATATGGAATTATAGGTGCAATTACACCAAGTACAAACCCAAGTTGTACAGTTATTTGTAACAGTATCGGAATGTTAGCAGCAGGAAATGGTGTTGTATTCAACCCACATCCTCATGCAAAGAGAATTTCTGCTTATGCAGTTGACTTGGTAAACCGTGCAGTGCTTGCAGCAGGAGGCCCTGAAAACATTGTTGTTACTGTTGAAAATCCAACAATGGATACATCAAACACAATGGTAAACCATCCTTCAGTAAGAATGTTGGTTGCAACAGGAGGTCCTGGAGTTGTAAAGATGCTGTTGTCAAGTGGTAAAAAAGCAATTGGTGCAGGTGCAGGTAATCCACCGGTTGTTGTTGATAATACAGCAGATGTACCTAAGGCAGCGAAGGATATTATTGATGGTTGTACATTTGACAATAACCTTCCATGTATTGCAGAAAAGGAATGTTTTGTTGTTAACGAGGTTGCAGATGAGCTTATTTCAGGAATGCAAAAGAACGGAGCATACCTTTTGAATAAAGAGCAGACTAAACAGCTCGAAGAGGTTGTTTTGGTAGATATGCCACCTAAAAATCCTGGTGGAAAAGCTAAAAAGGTTATCAACAAGGATTGGGTTGGCAGAGATGCTAAAAAGATTTTGGCTCAGATTGGTATTAATGTCGGAGACGACATCAGATGTATCATTTGTGAAACAGAGTTTTCACACTCATTTGTTCAGACAGAACTTATGATGCCAATATTGGCAATTGTAAGATGCTCTACTTTTGAAGAAGCTATGGAGATGGCAGTCAAGGCAGAACATGGTAACAGACATACTGCACATCTTCACTCAAAGAATGTTGATCATATGACTGCATATGCAAAAGCAGTATGCACAACTATATTTGTTAAGAATGCACCAAGCTATTCAGGTATCGGATTTAATAGCGAAGGTCACACAACCTTTACTATTGCAGGACCTACAGGTGAGGGTATTACTTCAGCAAGTAGCTTCACTCGTCAAAGAAGATGTGTCTTGGTTGACAGTTTATCAATAATATAAGGAGGGCATACACAATGAACATTAACGAAAATGATATTGCAAAAGTTGTTGAAGCAGTATTGAATGAAATGAATGCAAAGCCAAGTGCTTGTGCTAAACCAGCAAAAGCATCAAACGGTTCAATACCTACAAAAGCAAAGGTTGCAATGCTTACAAAATTAGGAAACTTCGATATTCAGGAATATCCAATCCCAGAGATTGGTGACGATGATATTCTTGTAAAGGTTGAAGGATGTGGTGTTTGTGGAACAGACGCTCACGAATTTAAAAATGACCCATTCTCACTAATTCCTGTTGTACTTGGTCACGAGGGAACAGGCGAAATTATAAAGATGGGTAAGAATGTCAAGAAGGACAGTGCAGGAAAGCCACTTAATATCGGTGACAAGGTTGTTACTTGTATGATATTTAATGATGATCCTGATATCACAATGTTTGACCTTAACAAGCAGAATGTTGGAAGTGGAGATATCTACGGACTTATGCCTGATGACAATATTCACTTAAATGGTTGGTTTGCTGATTATATGATTATAAGAGGCGGCTCAACAATATTCAATGTAAGTGATTTGGATTTAGACTCAAGAATTTTGATTGAGCCTTGTGCAGTTCTAATTCACGCAGTTGAAAGAGCAAAGACAACAGGAATTTTGAGATTTAACTCAAGAGTTGTTGTTCAGGGCTGTGGACCTATCGGTCTTATCTGTATCGCAGTATTAAGAACTATGGGTATTGAAAATATAGTTGCTGTAGATGGTAACGAACAGAGATTGGAATTTGCAAAGAGAATGGGTGCAGACAACACTGTAAACTTTATGAATCATAAGGGTGTTGATGCATTGGCAGACGCTGTTAAGGATGCATTCGGTGGCTATGCTGCAGATTTTGCATTCCAGTGTACAGGTTCACCTGTTGCTCATGCAAATATCTATAAGTTCATAAGAAGTGGTGGCGGACTTTGTGAATTAGGTTTCTTCATCAACGGTGGAGATGCTACAATCAACCCACACTTTGACTTGTGTTCAAAGGAAATCACATTAGTTGGTTCTTGGGTATATACTCTAAGAGATTATGCAACTACATTTGATTTCTTGAAGAGAGCAATTGCAATTGGTTTACCAATAAAGGAATTGATTACTCACAGATTCAGTCTTGAAGAAATGAATGAGGCGTTAGAAACAAACCTTGCACAAAAGGGACTTAAGGTTGTATATATCAACAAAGACTAAATAGAACGAAAAGGAGTTTTTGAAGATGGATGCAATCGGAATTGTAGAAATGTTTGGATTTGTTTGTGCCATTAAAGCTGCAGATGCAGCTGCAAAGGCTGCAGATGTCAAAATTATTGCAATTGACTCAAACAAGCCTAATAATGCAGAGAAAGTCGCAGTTCCTTTGATTATGTGTATAAAAATGCAAGGAAGTGTGGCAGCAGTTGAAGCAGGAGTTGAGGCAGCAGCAGCGGCAGCAGAAAGTTGCACAGGCTTAATTCAAAAACATATAATAGCCCGTCCTACTGATGATTCTCAAAAAATGGCAGAGAGAACAAGTGTTGGTAGAGATAGGATAGGACATATAAAAAATAACGCATAAGTAAAATAGGTTATGTTAATTTAAGAAAGGTAGGGTAAAAAAATGGAAGCATTAGGAATGATTGAAACAAGAGGTTTAACAGCTTCTATCGAAGCAGCAGATGCTATGACAAAGGCTGCAAATGTTGTTTTGGTTGGAACAGAGAAAATTGGTTCAGGTTTGGTAAGCGTAATCGTAAGAGGTGATGTTGGTGCAGTTAAGGCAGCAGTTGAAGACGGAGCAGATGCAGCATCAAGACTTGGCGAATTGGTTGCTAAGCATGTAATTCCAAGACCACATGGTGATGTTGAAAAGATTTTACCAACCATCTGATGTTAATCTCTTATCAAGACATAAGGGAAAGGATGGTATAAGTAAATGAGTTTTTCATTAGGCTTGATAGAAGTTGACGCTTTAGGAAATGCGATATATGTGCTTGATGCAATGACAAAGGCTGCAGAGGTTGAATTTGTTGCAACAGAGCGCAAACTTGGTGGAAGATTGGTTTCAATCGTTGTCAAAGGTAATGTGTCAGCAGTAACAGCATCAGTAGAGGCAGGTAAAGAAGTCGCAAATGAGTTTGATTGCCTAAAAGCTGCTGAAGTTATTGCAAGACCGCATAATGAAATTCTAAAGTTTCTTCATCTTGATAAAAATGGGGTGGTTATCCCTGTTTCTGAAACAGCTGGAACTCACACAGGTCCTGTAGGTGATAAGAAGCATGTTGAAGAGAAAAAGCCAGAAACAAAAAAACCGCAGACAAAGGTGCAAAAAGCACCTGAAAAAAAAGTTTCTAAAACTGCAAAAGCAGTTTCAGATAAAAAAGCACCTTCAAAAAAAGGGGCAAAAAAATAATAAGTAAAAAAGCGTTTAAAACGCAAATAAAAAAATAGGAGGAGTTCGAAATGGCTCAAGAAGCATTAGGAATGGTTGAAACAAGAGGTTTGGTAGCAGCAATCGAGGCAGCAGATGCAATGGTTAAAGCTGCAAATGTTACATTAATCGGAACAGAAAGAATTGGTTCAGGTTTGGTAACAGTTATGGTAAGAGGCGATGTTGGTGCAGTTAAGTCAGCAACAGAAGCTGGTGCTGAAGCTGGTTCAAGATTAGGTGAATTAGTATCTGTTCATGTAATCCCAAGACCACACGGCGATGTTGAAAAAATTCTTCCTGCATTGAAATAATCAATCGGGAAAACTGTTTGAACAGTAAAGAGGGTTAAATGTTCGGGCAGGGTTATCCCTGCCCATGAGCATAACCATACCCACAAAATTACGGAGGGTGCTAAGATGGTAGACGAAAAATTATTAGATATTGTTACAAAAAGTGTTATTGATATATTAAAACAACAGGATGATTATGACGGCATAAAGGTAGGGGTATCTGCAAGACATGTTCATTTATCTCAGGAGGATTTAGAAACCCTATTTGGAAAAGGACACGAATTAACACCTAAGAAGATGTTGATGGGAGACCAGTATGCTGCAGAAGAGTGTGTGACACTTGTTAGCCCTTCGCTAAGATCTATTGAAGGGGTAAGAGTTTTGGGACCTGTAAGAAAAGAGTCTCAAATCGAAATTTCAAGAACAGACACCTTTAAATTAAAGGTAAGTCCACCGGTTCGTCCGTCGGGAGAAATAAAGGGAAGCGCTCCAATGGCTTTGGTAGGACCAAAGGGTAGCGTATTTTTAAACGAGGGTTGCATTATTGCAAACCGTCATATCCATATGAATTTGGAGGATGCCGAAAAGTATGGAGTAAAGGATAATGATGTTGTTGATGTTGAAATTCAAAATTCAAAGCCAACTCGTTATTATAATGTTCAAGTAAGAGTTAGAGCAGATTTTAATACGGAAATGCATATTGACACTGATGATGCCAACGCAGCCGCAATTAAGCAAGGCGATCATGTTGAAATCATCACAAAACACTAAAACTTCCGTTTTGTTGAAAGGAAGATAGGATATGATTTTAGCTCAGGTGACTGGAAGTATTGTTTCCACAAGTAAAAATGAAAAACTTATTGGTTGTAAGTTTATGACTGTACGAGCAATTGAAGATAATAAATTAACTAACAAATTTATGGTAGCAGTTGATGGTATCGGCGCAGGTATTGGAGAAAAGGTTCTTATTACAACAGGCTGTTCTGCAAGACTTGCACTGCCTGATAACACAGCACCGGTGGATGCAGTTATTGTCGGAATTGTTGATGAAAAACAAGGTAACTTATAATTGATTTCAAAATATAAAGGAGGGAGAGCTATATGACATTAGAAGAGTTACAATCGGTAGTATATAATGCTGGTATAGTTGGTGCCGGTGGTGCAGGCTTTCCTACACATAAAAAGCTTTCAGAGGGTGTTAAGCAGATTGTTGTAAATGCTGCAGAGTGTGAACCATTAATGATGGTTGACCACCATATATTTGCAAAACATTTTCAGTCTGTTATTGATACATTAAATATCATTATGGATATTATGGGAGCTGAAGAAGCGATTTTTGGTATCAAGAAGAAAAATATGTGGTTGCTTGATCAAAAAATTGTTAAAAGTTTAGAAAACACAAGAGTAAAAATAAAGGAAATACCTGATATATACCCTGCAGGTGATGAGGTTGTTTTGGTATATGAAACAACAGGAAAGATTATTCCTGAGGGCCAGATACCAATGAGTGTTGGAGTGGTAGTTATTAACACTGAAACACTTTATAATATCAGAAAAGCGCTTGACACAGGTGAAACAGTTTGTGAAAAGTATGTAACCATAGCAGGTGATGTCAGGGAGGATATAACAGTAAAAGTTCCTGTCGGAATGAAAATAAAAGAATTATTTTCCCAACTCGGATACGAGGATATGACAGGTAAAGCAGTAATCAATGGCGGACCTATGATGGGTAAGCTTGTTGATTTTGAAAATGACGTTGTAACAAAGACAACAAAAGGTCTTTTGGTTTTTCCTGAAACACACAGTATTATTCAGAGGAAGAGAATGTCTGTTTCAACAATGTTGAAAAGGGCATCAGCTGCTTGTTGTTATTGTACTATGTGTACAGATGTTTGTCCAAGATATTTATTGGGACATTCAATTCAGGTTCATAAGATATTGAGAGCCGCATCACATTGTGAGGTTAATGATGCAGATGCATTTTTACAAAGTACATTATGTTGTGGATGTGGAGTATGTACTGTTATGGGTTGTCAGCAGATGTTAAATCCACAAGCAATTTCAACAATGGCAAAGGAAACCTTGGCAAAGAAAGGATACAGAAGAACAGAATCCGTAAAGCCTGATAAACCAAGACCTGAGAGGGAAGGAAGACTGATTCCTTCTGATACATTGATTGACAGACTTGGAATAAGAAAATATGTTAAGGATAAGGTTGAAAGAAGATATATCGACTTCTATCCTGATACTGTATATATACCAATGTCACAGCATGTTGGAAAGCCTGCATCAGCAATTGTCAAGATTGGCGATGCAGTTAAAAAAGGACAGATGATTGCAAAGACAGATGAGAATGCATTAGGAACAACAATTCATTCCAGCATCGATGGAATTGTTAAATCTGTTAATGAAAAAGAAATTGTAATTTCAGTAATCTAAAATAAAGGATGAGTGCTATGAATTCTATAGGATTGATTGAGGTCAAGAATGTTAGCCGTGGAATAAAGATAACTGATGAAATGCTAAAGAGCGCAGGAGTAACATTAATTCAATCGGGTGCAGTTTGTCCTGGTAAATTTGTTACAATAATCGGAGGTAGCTTGTCAGCTATTAAGGCAGCAGTTGAGAGGGCAGAACTTATTGCAGAAGATGCTTTGATAGATAAATTTGTGATTGGAAATCTTGGTGAAAAAGTATTCGAGGCAATGTGTGGAACTGCTATTGTAAAAGATAAAAAAGCGTTAGGAATAATTGAAACATTTACTGCAGCTTCTGCAATTGAAGCGGCAGATGCAGCGGTTAAGTCTGCAGTTGTCAGCTTGATTGAGGTAAGAGTTGCAAGAGGTATGGGTGGAAAGTGCTTTGTTAGTATGACAGGCGAGGTTGCAGATGTCAGCGCAGCAGTTGAAGCCGGTGCAAGAATTGCAGCAAAAACAGGTGTTTTAATAAACACTGAGGTTATAGCAAATCCACATCCCGAACTTTGGGAAGCAGTATTATAATTAATGAAAAGACTGTTTTATAAAAGCAGTCTTTTGTCATAAAAAGAGAAATTTATTATAAAATATGGAGTTTTATTATGTTAGCTGTTGAAAGAAGAAGTAAAATCGAACAGATAATAACTGAAAACAAAAGTGTTTTGGTGCCTGAATTAGCAAAAAGGTTTGATGTCACAACTGAAACAATCAGAAGTGATTTGGAAAAGCTTGAAAAACAAGGTGTGTTGGTAAGAACCTACGGTGGAGCAACACTTTTGGAAAGCTCGGAGCCGGATATGGAAATTCACAGACGTGATACCGTGAATTTTGAGGGTAAGCACATGATAGGCAGACGTGCGGCAGAGATGATAAAAGAGGGTGAAACTGTATTTTTGGATGCCAGCACTTCAAGCCTGCATCTTGCAAGAAATATTAAGGATAAAAAGGGAATCACCGTTATTACCAATGCGGAAAAGATTGTTACAGAGCTTTCGGAATGCCCTGATATTAAGGTTATTTGTGTTGGGGGAATGTTAAATAAGAAGAATATGTCTTATACGGGACGTGTGGTGGAAGAGGTTATAAGAA
>JAFXBO010000031.1 GCA_017521775.1 Clostridia bacterium
TGATGAAAACCCTGATGATACATCAGTACAAAATGTATTAAGACAATGTTTGCAAATGATTGCTATCTTCCCGCTTTTATCGGTATATGGCTATCAGGCACACAGGCATTATCAATGTGGAAAGAGCTTATTTATACACACCCCACCAAGAGAACTATCAACTGCTGAAGCAATTTTATATACATTAAGAGCTGATAAAAAATACACACCATTGGAAGCAAAATTGTTGGATGCATGTTTAGTTGTTCACGCAGAGCATGGTGGTGGAAATAACTCAACATTTACAACTCATGTTGTTTCATCATCAGGTACAGACACTTATTCAACTATTGCGGCATCATTAGGTTCGCTAAAAGGTCCAAGACACGGTGGTGCAAATAAAAAAGTTATCCAGATGTTCTCTGATATGAAAGAAAAGGTTAAAGACTGGACCAACGAGGATGAGGTAAGAGGATATTTAAAAGGAATTCTGAATAAAACTGAATTTGATAAAACAGGTCTTATTTATGGCATTGGCCACGCAGTTTATACTATTTCTGATCCAAGAACTGAAATATTAAAGAAAATGATACGACCATTGGCCGCAGAAAAGAATAAACTTGATGAACTTGCTCTATATGAGATGGTTGAAAAAATAGCACCTGAATTATTAAAGGAAAAGAGAAACAGAGCAGTAAGTGCTAATGTTGATTTTTACAGCGGCTTTATTTATAGTATGCTTGAATTACCACTTGAATTATATACTCCTATATTTGCAATAGCAAGAATTTCAGGCTGGAGTGCTCATAGAGTTGAGGATATTATGAATTCAGGCAAAATTATAAGACCTGCATACAAAAATGTAGCAAAACACTCTGAATATCTCCCAATAAACGAAAGATAGAAAAAATCCTATGGAAAATTCCATAGGATTTCTTTTTTAGTTATTCGCCCATTTAATAATGAATTTTGAAAGTATTGATAAAACAACACCGGTTATAATTATTTCAGGAATCATATAAGATCCATTATATGTAACAGAATATGCTAACACTCCTTGTCCCTCTTCGGCATACACTCCCCAGATTAGTATTCCCGAAATAATGTGGCATACATATCTTAAAAATGTCACAATAACACCACTTACAGGAATTGCCCAAAGCTTTTTGTCCATAAGTCTGTAAAACAGACCTGCACATCCAAGAACTCCGAATGCAACAACATAATCCAACATAATCACAAGAAAGAAATTTAGAAAATTCTGTGTAGGTGGTGGGTAAAAGCCTGTCATCATTTGTATTAGTGAAAATACAATCCCTGTTAATACTCCCCATTTTAAATCAATAACCAAAGATGCTGCTATAATCGGCACCATACTTGCAAGAGTTATTGAACCTCCCTGCATCCATGGTGCAGGAATAAGCTTTGATAAAATCACCAAAACTGTTGATAAAGCAACCATAATTGCAGATAATGTTAATTTTTTTGTTTTTGTCATAAACACATCTCCTTAAAGTTTATTATAAAATGAAAAATCGGAGAAGTCCCTCATACGGGGAGCTCCACCGATCAATAAAAGTCACTATTTCATATACTTCCTACGCCGGCATTATCCGTATCAGGTTCATGGGTCGGAATTCACAATTCCCTCTCAGCCTTTCTAAAAGCTCCCCAAATATTCATTTTTAATAATTATACATTGTTTGTCAGATTTTGTCAAGTATTTATTTTGTTAAATAAGAAATTTCGTGGCTTGTTAAGTATCTCCAGCGTCCTAAAGGCAAATTACCAAGCTCAACGGTACCGATTTTAATTCTGTCAAGTTCTGTAACCTTGCACCCTACTGCCTCAAACATTTTTCTCACTTGTCTGTTCTTTCCCTCATGGATTGTGATTTGAATTTTGGTATATCCTTTTTCACAAAGTATCATCTCAACCTCTGCAGGTGATGTTTTAAACCCATCTTCAATCACTACACCACTTCTAAGCTGACTAAGCCCTTTTGGAGTTATTCCTCCTTTAATAGTAGCAACATATGTTTTATCCATATTGAACTTTGGATGTGTGACCTTATAGGTAAAATCCCCGTCATTTGTGAGTAACAAAAGTCCGGATGTGTCATAATCAAGTCTTCCGACAGGAAAAATTCTTGATTTGATTTCCTCACCTATTAAATCTAAAACTGTAGGTCTGTCAAACTGGTCGGATACAGTCGAAACATATCCAACAGGCTTATTGAGCATTATATAATACTTCTTTACCTCAGGACTTATTATTTCGTTATCAACCATAACAGTGTCTGCACCAATTTCAACCTTTGTTCCAAGCTCTTTTATCTTTTGATTGTTAACAAAAACTCTTCCCGATGAAATTAATTCTTCTGCTGCCCTTCTTGAAGCCACACCACTCATAGCTATATATTTTTGCAGTCTTACTATTTCTCCCATTTTTTTCTCCTATATTAAAAATGCTTATTCTTTACAGTTATTTTTCTTAATACCTACCAACGAAATTATTGATGAAATAATATTAAATGTCTCGCACATAATTCCACCAAGAGTAAAATTAAAGATATTATATATAATCCATGACGGAGACATATAGACTATTTGCGAAATTCTGATATGCTTTGCATTTCCTTTCCACATACATACACTCATAAACATAAGTGCGATATAAGGAATCGCCGAAAGAACAGTTTGGAAAACATCACCTTTAGTCCCGAATATAGAAAAAACAAAGCATGCTGTATATAGACCGTTCACCGTTATAAGCTTCCATAGTTTATCACGATTTTTCATAAACAATAAGCCTCTTACAAAATTTATAAAATTGTAGAACGCCCCTGCTACTGCTCCTATCATAATAAAATTCAAGAAAAAGAACAGACTTCCCAATCCCTGAAAAACGAAAAATCTTTTGTTATCCTTAAATTGAAATGAAGAAACAATAACAATGAACCCCAGAATGCCGAATACTTGTGCAATTATCTGTATTTTATCCATTTTTTATCCTCACAATAGTTTTATTATATACATTATATATTATTTTTGGTAATTAAGCAACAGTAATTTTATAATTTTTAGTAATTGCTCAATTATCCCCTCTTTATTCGGATAATTATTTGCTATGTAATCAGCATCAGATAATAAATCAACCTTATCAACTGTAATATCATTATATTTTATCTCTGCATAACCAATTTTCTCATTTTTATATATGTTATATTGAGGTTTTTTTATTGTATGCAAAACTATTCGCACTTTACCCACATCATTTCCTGTCACATATATATCATTTTGTGCAATTGCATTAAAGCCATAATCAA
>JAFXBO010000032.1 GCA_017521775.1 Clostridia bacterium
ATTTCAGCAGGGGATGTTCCTGAGTCATTAAAGAATAAAAGACTTGTAACAGTTGATTTATCCTCAATGGTTGCAGGTGCGAAATACAGAGGAGAATTTGAAGAAAGACTTAAAAAAGCAGTTGAAGAGGTTATATCTGCAGGTGATGTAATTTTGTTCATTGACGAAATTCACACAATAGTAGGTGCAGGCTCTGCTGAGGGAGCAATAGATGCTTCAAATATTTTAAAGCCATCTTTAGCAAGAGGAGAATTGCAGCTAATCGGTGCAACAACTCTTAATGAATACAGAAAATATATCGAAAAGGATGCTGCTTTAGAAAGAAGATTTCAACCTGTTACTGTCGGAGAGCCTGATGTAGATGAAACAATACAAATTCTAAAGGGTATAAGAGACAGATATGAGGCACATCACGGAGTTAAAATAACAGATGAAGCTATTAATGCAGCAGCAAAGCTTTCTCAAAGATATATAACTGACAGATTTTTGCCTGATAAGGCTATTGACCTGATTGATGAGGCAGCATCAAAGAAAAAGCTATCAACTCTTACTGCACCTCCAGTATTAAAAGAGCTTGAGCAGGAGCTTGAAAAGATAGTGGCAGAAAAACAGGAAGCAATCACAGCTCAGGATTTTGAAAAGGCAGCAGAACTAAGAGATAGAGAAACGAGTGTCAGGGAAGATATAAAAAAGGTTAAAGGCGAGTGGAAAGAAGGAAATTCCAAATCACACAATCTTTCTGTTGAGGAAGAGGATATTGCAGAGATTATTTCTGACTGGACAAATATTCCTGTTAATAAGATTGCACAGGAGGAAAGTGAAAAACTAAAAAATCTTGAAAATATTCTTCATAATAGGGTTGTTGGTCAGGATGAGGCAGTTGTCGCAGTTGCAAAAGCAATAAGAAGAGGCAGAGCTGGACTTAAAAACCCAAAAAGACCAACAGGCTCATTCTTGTTCTTAGGTCCTACAGGTGTCGGAAAAACCGAATTATCAAAGGCATTAGCTGAGGCTATGTTCGGTTCAGAGGACTCAATTATAAGAGTTGATATGTCCGAGTATATGGAAAAACATTCAGTTTCAAAGTTTATAGGCTCACCTCCGGGATATGTTGGTTTTGAGGAAGGTGGACAACTGACGGAGAGAATTAGAAGAAATCCGTATTCTGTTATACTTTTTGATGAGGTTGAAAAAGCTCATCCTGATGTATTTAATATTATGCTTCAAATTCTTGAAGATGGTGTTTTGACAGATGCTCAAGGTAAGAGAGTGGATTTCAGGAACACTGTTATCATAATGACATCTAATCTCGGAGCAAAGAATATTTTAAATACTACGACAAAACTTGGCTTTGCACAAACAGACGATAAAAAGAATGACGATGATGCAATAAAAGACAGGGTTATGCAAGAGGTTAAAAATGCATTTAAACCTGAGTTTTTAAACAGAATTGATGATATTATAGTGTTTAAGAGATTGTCGCAGGAAGATATTAATTCTATAGCAAAGCTGATGCTCGTTGAAGTGTCAAAAAGATTAGAAGAAAATGAAATTATAGTTGAATTTTCGAACGAAGCTATAGAGTTAATTGCAAAGGAAGGCTTTGACGCTGTATATGGTGCAAGACCGCTTCGTCGTGCTATTCAGAATAAAATTGAGGATATGTTAGCAGAGGAAATAATAGACGCAAAAATCAAAAATGGAGATAAAATATTGGTTGATGTTAAGGATAATGAATTTATAGCGATTAAAAATTAAAAGAAGCACAGCACATGATTGTGCTGTGCTTTTTTGTGAAAATTTTCTATAATTATATAATAAAGTCCAATTTTGTTGATAAATTTTATTAAAATGTAAATAATATGAAATAAAAAATGAAAAAAATATA
>JAFXBO010000004.1 GCA_017521775.1 Clostridia bacterium
CACAAAAAATAATAGGTGTAACACCCTTAAAATATCAATTATTAGGATGTTACATCTATTACAAACCTTACAACCTAACACTCTTCAATCACATCAATTACATTGGTGTGCTGGGGGTGTTGTGGAGACTTTCATTTGCTTTCAAATACTCCTCTAAAACTGTTGTAGTGTGTTTCTCGCAGTAGTGCATTGTCTGTTTTAGATTAGTATGCCCCAACATCTTGCTCACTGTAGCAATGTTTAAGTGCTTCTCATTCAGTTGGTGATGTGCAAAAGTGTGTCTTAAAAGATGACTATGTATAGACCTTGATACCCCTGCTTGCAGGGCGACAATTTTTAGGAATCTATTATATGCTTGATTAGATATGGTGATACTAAAATTATACCTCTCCAATATCTCCAACGACTCATCATTGACTACTGTTATATACTCAACTCCTGTCTTTTGTCTTTGCTTTTGAATAAACTTCACTCCACCTCTCTCTTGTATGTCATCTCTTTTAATATCCACCAAATCACAATATGCCAATCCTAAATTTGCCTGCAAAATGGCGATGTCAGCAACTCTTTGTAATGATGGGGATGAATATGGGGTACTACGAATCTTATTCAACTCATCACTGGTAAGATACTCAACTTTTTTAGGTTTTCTCTCAACCTTAATTGAATCAAAGAGGTTATGTCCCAATATCCTGTTGTTGTTTATCCCATAGTTGATAAATAGTTTTACTATTGACCATTGGTTAGCAAAACTTGATGCTTGCAGCCTCCCTCGAAGCTCTGCTGCCAATAACCTAATATCTTTATTGGTAATTGTCCTACACTCTTTATTACCTAATATCGCAATCACCTTATTTGTAATTCTCACATACCTTTGGTAGCAAGGTATGGATAAGTTAGTGCCTACTCTTTGCTTACTAATGGTTAAGAAGTCCTGTTGTAGATCCTTCAATGAATAATTTGTGTTTACACCATTTATAAGGGCATCTTTGACTACTTCTATGGTGATAGGATATCCCATCATCTCCAACTTGGATATGTTGTCATATGCCTTTAACCTCTCATTCTCACAATATCTCTTGACATAGTTATCCCTTTTACTGGATATCAACTTCTTGTATTCTAATGGATTAACTTTGATAGATAGTCTTCTATAACTTCTAACCCCATCAACAGTGATGACCATCTCCACAGGAGCAAGTCCATCTTTACCCACTTTTGCAACTCTGCAACAAAATGTAATATTCCACATAACACTTTATAAATTAAATGGTTACAACATTTGCTGAGACCTACTAAAAGTGGTCACATATAGGTATCACTTTTTAGTGTAATGACCTCCACAACACCCCCAGCACACCAATGTAATTGATGTGATTGAAGAGTGTTAGGTTGTAAGGTTTGTAATAGATGTAACATCCTAATAATTGATATTTTAAGGGTGTTACACCTATTATTTTTTGTGGGTAATAAAGGAGGTATGGGCACAAAAAAACCTTACAACAGGGTGTGTTATAAGGTCTAAAAGTGATTCCGGCGGGA